>CAZBNU010000031.1:7069-28268 GCA_964493075.1 uncultured Nitrospirales bacterium
CGAATCACCTGCAAGGGCGCATAGCCAACATAGATGGGTTCTCCATCTTCATCAATGGCGTTGTACACAGCAACCAGCGGACTGACGGCAGGCGTAAGCGGATCGGAAAGCGAAATTTCCGCCTGCAATTCGATTGCCATCAGATGCACTTCAACATTCAGCGGATTCTCATCCACGTCCAGTGCGATCACGCCGGGGTCAACCGATTCAAAGGTCTGGCCGCAGGGAATAACAAGCGGGTCAGCACCATTTAATTCAATGGTCGGTTTTCTGGTCTCGGGCACATTGATAATCCGGTTGACAAGTTTCTCTTCTGCATTGTCGGCAACCACGCGAATGGTATAACGGTTAGGACCGGGCACTGCCGGGTCCGCCAACATCTCCCACGTTACTACCATGCTCTCGTAACCTTCGATCAGGGTGAATGTGGTATTTCCGGACACAAGATCAAGACCGTCATCGGGAATCACTTCCACAACTACATTGGTCACTGCGATGTTTCCCGCGTTCATAATCACCGTGTAGCCGAAGAAGGGATTGGGCACTATGTTATTTTCCCCATCCAGCCCAAGACCGCCCGGCGCGTCAACAGTCACTACCAGCGGCCCAACCATATCCTGATTGGGCCGAAGGGGACGCACAGCCTTGTTATTGGAAGCATTTGCTTCGTCTATGGCGTCGTCGGGATCAACCTTTACGACCAACGCATGATATTCCGCATTAGCGGGAATAACAAAATCAAAAGTGATCTGCGCCGTGTCATACGGCGCAATGACTTCAATCTTACGCTGCGCCAGCAAAGGCACTGTACCGCCGTTGTCAGGATCACCGTCATAGGCATCCACAAACACATCTTCTGCTGGGGCACCGCCGAGATTGTGTACCGTAATCGTGGCGGTGACAGTCTGGCCTTCCACGTATTCATTGTCATCTGGACTAAACTGTATGTCGCTTGTGGACACTGCAAGATCAGGCAGATCGAGAACGTAATTCATTGGCATAAAATCAGCGCCCCAGCCGTTGTAACTCTGCACCACGGAAAGGTTGCCGGAACCGGTGATCTTGTACACATTCTGTCCGCTGGGCGCAGTAAAAGAATAACTATCGCCTGCGTTAAATGTGCCAGTATAAACCAACGTGGGAGTGGGGTAGGGGTAGTCGGTATACTGCCCAAGGCGCTCGATACGCACCTGATTCTCATCATCAATGGAAAATACGTCCATACGCCCGCCAATGGTGGGCACATAGAAGAAGTTACCCGCACCCGTTCCCGTAGAATCAATGGCGCGCGTCAGGTAGGCATAGTTGCCCGTCCAGCCCGCAAAGGGAATGTTCGCAGCGGTGACGGTTTTGGTGCTTTCCACTGTCCAATAAAGTTCCCGCTTGACAGGATAAGTTTTCACCTGCCCTGCATTAAGGGTGTAAGATTCCAGAATGACATCATTGACTGTGTCTTTTAAAACAACTTGCGTTTCGTCTTCATAAGCAGTGATCGTAACGCTATTGGACCAGGAACCAATATAGCCAGAGAAGCCATAGAAAAGCGTGCCAGCAAAGGTGCCATTAGAGGAGGGCACATAATAGTCCTGGTCAGCATAACTCAACGCAGACACAGGACGGTTTGCCGCAACCTGCAGGAAGGTCTGGTAAGGGGTATTGGGCATGGTGTAATGCTCGCCCTCATTCAGAGTACCCGCAGCAATCAAATCGCCTGTGGTAAGGTTTGTTACACGGAATTCCGTTTTGTCTTCATAGGCGAAAACGATAAAACGTTCTGTGCCCCAACCCGATTTCATCATATAGGTATTGAGCAGCGTGGAGGTGCCTCGGCCACTCTGATCTACAGCGAAGAAGCCTTGGACCGTCTGGGTGAGGGGGTCGCCAATCAGCACCGTATAGGACTTTGTGCCGGTTACGTAATATAAGCCGGTGGAAAGTCGCTGCACAGGGTGATAGGTATTGGCAGCAAGAATGCCACTGTATACCTCTGTCCCGTCAGCGGCACGGGTAATGGTGACTTGCGTGTCGTCGAAATAAGAAAACACAACAATATCACTGAAGGTATACACCGACGTGTCATAGCTAACCTCACCCGTATCCTTGACCACGCGTGGCACTGCACTTACAAACTGGGGATACAGGAGTTCCCCGACGTCGCTTTTATCCATTTCCGCATCGGGCGGATACCCGGCGACAGGCTGCGCAACTACCGCAGCCGATGCCGTAAAAAGTAACGCCAGCACTACCATCACAAGGGAAGTCAACATAGATTTCCCACTGGTGGTTCCAATTGATTCTTGACGCAACATACCCATTCTTGTCCCTTTCATTGTTACTGTTTCCCATTCGCTACCTGCAGCCCATTCGCTGAGGAAGCCTCAGAAACCCAATTCACTCCAAGTCATAAGCCACACAACTCATGTAACACTACTATACTAAAACTCCCATGAAAAATCAATCTGTTAGCCACTAAAATAGCCCGCCGTGCAATTTCTGCATCCGGCCTATTAAACAATTCACGCCCCCATACCCATGCAGATTCAGCAAAACATTTGGTCTGTTACATACGCTTTTGTTATGTTAGAGGCACCTATTAAAAACCTAGAACAGGAATGGACAAAACCAGGCCTACAAATAACCGGTGAAAGACGAAACAATGGAAATACAGGAACGATTGGAATATCTCGAAAAGGAAATGGACCGGCTGCGCAGCCGTATTGCCGAACTGGAGATGGGGGAAGAAAGCGGTGAAGAAAACGACCACAAAACAATAGAGGCGTCTCGGTTCGTCCTGGTTGACACTCACGGGAAAGTCCGCGCAACCCTTGGCTATGATGAATACGGAACAAGGTTGGCGCTGCACGACGAAAACGGCGGACTTCGTGCAGGACTTCATGCACTAAAAACTGGTTCCGGACTTACACTCTCCGATGAAACAGGCAGGATAAGAATAAAAGCGGGGGTTTTTAATAACCGTCCAGAAGTGGTTCTATTCGACGCAGACGGAAATGAACGCATACTGATGGCCTCTACTGAAAATTTCGGTCCCCACTTAAGCCTCTTCGATAAAAAAGGAAAAGACCGTGCTGTTGTCGTAGTTGTGGAACAAGGACCGGGAATTGTCATTTCCGATGCAGACGGCAAGACCATCTGGGCTGCGCCCGATAGTCAGCCGCGGTGGCTATCACACTGATGTTTTCAGCATGAATGCCGAGGGCTCCAACACGCGAGAAAACTTAGATGCTGTTCCTTGGGAAAGCAATCATATTTCATTATATGAAACGGTCACACAGGCTATAACCACCGAATGAGAATATTTTGTATCGCCCCCTTGTTTACTAAAATAAAGTGTTAAATCTGCAATGTTTAAGTGCTGGAAATAAAAAAATATGCTGGCATGGCAATTATTGTGTACAATTGGTGTATAGAATGTGTTATTTGAGCCTATGTTTGATTTTGAACCGTTACCATAACGTTAGGGGTAATTATGTGGCGATTCCTTCATATATCTGACCCGCACCTGTCCAGCGAAAGAGATGGCGTATGGAACAATCGTTTTCTGTGCTCCATGATGCCAGATGTGTGGACATGCTTGAAAAAAGACATCGCGAAGTTAAATCCTGACTTTATTCTTGCTACAGGTGATATCGTAAGTCATCGATCCCGCGAATCAATCTTTAAGGCACGCGATATGTTTGACTCACTTGGAATTCCATATTATCCCATGGGTGGAAATCATGACTTTTATAATATGGAGTCGCGCGCTTGGTTTCTTGAGGCGTATGCGGCACATCTTCCCACACCCAATACCGTGTATACTTTCGTACACCGAAAAATCAGATTTTGCGTGCTTGATCCCTGGTGCGTCTGGGACGATGGGGAACTGATGCCTTTCCCACGGCCTGAAGGCGCGATCCGTCAAGAAACGGATTTGCGGGACTCACGATGGGCCCTGCCGCCGGAGCAATTCGTATGGTTGGAAAGTGTACTGGAAGCTCATCCGGAATTTCCGACCTGTATCGCATTACATTACCCGCCCCTAGCCATGCCGGTACGACTTCGCCGCCCGGACTATAATGATGCTGGATCCCTCGAAAACGGCGATCTGCTTGTAAATGTGATCAGCCGATACCCACAGGTTAAAGCCATATTTGCAGGCCATGTGCACACCAACGCAGTGGTTCGCCGCAATGGTGTGGTGCAAATTGCAACTTCAGCTCTTCCGGAATATCCAGTGGAGTTCCGTGAAATTAAGGTATATCGCGATCGAATGGAAATATGCACCCACGAATTGAGTGACCCTTCTTTTGCGGAACGATCTCTTGTTCTTGGACACGAATATACCCGTGGTGAAGAAGAAGACAGGAAAACAGTCATTTCTTTGGGCAATTAAGCACACAGATTATTACTTGCGCAATATGCCTCCCCGAGAACCACTGTGAAAAATACCCTGCATGTTCATTTTAAGTTCTTCAGGATTATCAGAAGCACCCATAGCATCTGATTCCTGAATAAACCCTTTTTTCACAAGTAAAGCCAGACTCATATTGAAAGTCTGCATGCCTTCCTCAGCGCCGGCAATCATGGCATTTGGAATCTGACGCAGCATATTCTCCCGTATCAACTGCGCAATGCCAGGATTATTCAGCATCACCTCAATGGCGGGAACCCGCCCCTTGCCATTTGCAGCAGGCAGCAACCGCTGCGATACACAGGCGCGCAGCTGCAGTGCCAGTTGTGCCCGTACCTGCTGATGCAGTTCGGCAGGAAACATATCCATAATGCGATCCATAGTCAGCATCACGTTGGTCGTATGGAGCGTTGAAAACACCAGATGTCCTGTTTCAGCGGCGGATATGGCTGTCTGAAAGGTTTCCGCATCGCGCATCTCGCCTATGAGGATGACATCCGGATCTTCGCGCATGGCGGCGCGCAACGCCATGCTGAAATCCTGCGTGTCTATGCTTATCTCCCGCTGGGTTACAATACTGCGCTTGTTTGTATGCAGAAACTCAATAGGATCCTCAAGCGTAATGATGTGGGTGCGTTTATGCCCGTTAAGCCAGTCGATAATAGAAGCCAATGTTGTGGACTTACCGCTGCCGGTGGTGCCGGTGATAAGCACCAACCCTCTCTCTAATTCCGCAATCTTCCCCATCACGGAAGGCAGATTCAACGTGGAAAAATCCTGGATCACGCCTTTTACATGACGCAAAACAAGGCCGATGGAACCACGCTGCCTCAGGATGTTTACGCGAAACCTTCCCAGGCCTGGAACACCATAGGCAATATCTGCATCGCCCCGCGCCATGAACTCTTCGTACTGCCTATCATTAAGAATTTCGCGAATAAACTCCACCGTATCGGCAGGCTTGAGCGGGTCTGACTGCAGGAACCGTATTTCCCCATCAAAACGCATGGCCGGGGCACTGCCCACTGCAAGATGCACATCCGAGGCGCCATTCTTTACCGCATACATCAATAGCTTGCGCAGATTGGTTAATTCTTGTTCTGCTGTCGCCATAATTCACACTCCTCTGAAAATTGCTAACCCAACCCGTAAAACAAAAACTACATTGAAAACTGATCTAAAGCCGGTAATGCAAACGTACAGGGCAGGCAATCATACACCCTGCCTTGCGTTTATTTTCCCGTTTCTAACAGCTACTTCAAAATCTTAACTGCAGCAAAATTTCTCCTTGCCTGTCTGCAACACAGCAAAAGCCGAAACCAGAACTATCAAGAAGATTATCAGCATTCCTACAACTCCGGTGACAGGCACACCTGCCATAATCACCAGGGTGATTGATGCACTGCTAACGACTTCCACCTCATCGGTAACTTCACACCAGTATATTCCATCATTCGCGTATGAGGCAATCGGGATAACCAGTGAGGCAGTATCTTCGCCCGTAAGCGCCACAGGACCGTGTATACCATCGTTAAAGTACCACTGATAGGCCACAGTCCCTGTTTCACCCTGGGCAACTACGGTGAGTTCGACGTAACCATCCTCTTCAACGACAACAAATGTAGGACCTGCCACGGCTACAGCAAGTCCTGAGCCAGCACTGGTAGTGGTTGCGGCTTCGTTTGAATACTCAGAGGACTGTCCGGCATTGTAGGCACGTACACGATAGGTATACAAAGTCGCTGCAAGAATATCCATGTCCTGCCAGGATTCGATGTTTGCACCAACCATCACCACTTGCTCCCAAGGACCTGCCCCAACACGTCGTTCGACGGAAAAACCGATTTCGTCATGCGACTTATCCGTCCAGTAAAGAGTAATGTACTGGTCAAAATAGGCCGACGCAGAGAGGTTTTCCGGTGCTGCTGGTGTCCCATACTTTTCATGGGCACCAATGTCATTTGCAGTACCGTATGGACGTAAAACACCTCGATAATCCACGGTTGCAGTTGAAGTGGCAGCATTGTTTATCGCAGACGAACCTGTTAAAAGAAGACCAGTATTTCGGTCAACTCCCGCGCTTGTAACCACAACGGTATCAACTGGCTGGCCTGGGAGAAATCCGCCGCTTCCCACCGTTCCGGGTGCGACAAGGTTGCCGTTCCCATTAAGGGCGATGGTACCGGAACAGGCAGGTTGACCGACAGAATCAAAGAGACAATACTGTGCGTTCAGTGTATCACGGCCCGGAATTGTAGTCCCACTGTCAAAGGAAACATTCCCGTCAACGAGTACGTTCGCACTGGCGGTCAGGGTGCAGTGCTCCAGGTTTATTGAGGCAGAACCGATAAGACCATCCTGAGCGTTGATGCCGAGTATACGCTGCTGTGAAAGGTTATTCGTCCACACCGTATTCATCGCATCCACGGTGATAGTATAGGAAGAGGGAAGTGTCCCGTTGAGGTTCGCGTTGTAGCAGCCACTCCCATTGAAAAAGGCGCATTGATCATATTCGATCTGCACGTCTCCCAACAGACTCCCCTGGCCAGAATCACTCCAGGACTCCAGAAATCCGGGAGGAAGCACAGATGCGGTAACATTTTTCATGGAGATGGTTCCTGCCGCGGCGCGACCCACAATGATGGTGCCGCCGCTTGTAACCGGGTTCAGGTTGAGTTTTTCCGCCTGGGAATCACCTGCGCCATTGAGGCTGATAACACCCAGCGGATGGTTCACATTAAGCATGACATCGCCACACGCCCCCGTAAATGTACCGCCGTTGATGGTGACGGTTCCTTCCCCTTCAATCACAACGAAACGGGCGCCAGTTTCCATCAGGCAATCATTCAGAGCAATTAAAGCAGCACCGGGACGTGCGCCGCTCGTATAGTTTTGAATGCTCATACTTGCAGCACCTGCAAGTGTACAGTCCTCCAGGGTTACAGTACAGTCCCGCCCAGAATCGGCAATCATGGCTGTAGTTTGAATATGGCTGCCAGTAAAGACGTTTTGACTGTTAAATTGAAACAGCATGGGCGACTGAAAAATGGAACCACTATCCGTATAGACCGACGACTCGGTCACGGATACAAGCCCGGCAGTAAGAGACCGTTGATTAGTCCCGGCAAAGGTGCAATTCGTGGTGCTGACATTTTGACCGCTAACGGATAAGGCCGTACCGTTTCTTTCAAATGCAGCACTTTCTATGCTGGCAGTGGTCTCCCAGATGGTTATGCCTACATTCAGGTCAGTAAAAGAACAGTTGTCTTCAATAGCAAGGGTTCCAGGCCCCGTACCAAAAACGCCAAGAGCCTGTGCTGACATAGAATCATCTACATAAAAAGAAGGGCAGGAAAAGGTGGTGCGCCTGATTTCAATACTGTTCGACGCCTGATCGCCCAGAATAAGCGCGACAGCATGGTTGTCACTCATAACAGAATCTTCAATCACAAGCGTAACATTTCCCATACCGTTGAATATCCCAACACCGCCGCCAACTCCAACGGTTTCATGATTCGAAATTGTACATCCCGAAAGCGTCACCGAAGCATCGTTTGCTTCTATTGCCACCCCTTGCGCCAATCCGTTCACAATATCACTGCCAGTAATTTCAAATTGGGCATCGGCATTTGTGCTGACAATATGTACGCCATACGTCACGCTACCCGTGAATGTAATTCCGGAAACAGCGACCGTCCCTGGGGTTGGCGCGGCAAGCACCATCCCCATGTCCGCGCCGTCAACGGTCGTGGTCCCGTTCCCGGTTACTGTTGTGATCTCGCTGATGTTCAGCCCCGCAATGGCAGAACCGCTTATTGACGTGTTCGTCATGGTGACGACGCCGCCCGGAAACTCCTGTCCGATACCATAATCACCGCCGGAGATGCTGCTATCGCTGACATTCAAGGTGCCCCCGTTAACCAATATGCCATGACTGACCGCTGTGATGGTGCATCCCGCAATAGTTGCATTAACCGGTGTTCCTGGCGAAGCAACATAGTCAAGAATTACGGTATGGTCTGAACCAACACCACCACTGTTTGACAGCACTAAATCTTCAAGCGTTGATCCCGAAGCGCCTTCGGATAGCGTTATCCTGTTTATGTCCACCGGCGTGCTCGGGATCGCTGACCTTATGGTCAAGCGTTTGTCAGCAGTGTGATCGGCAATCTGGTCAGCATAGACCTCCAAAATATCGTCATCAACGACCGTCGCTGACGCCAGCGCAGCTGCAAGCGTGGCAAAATTGTTGTTGCCACCACCCACATCCCAGGTTGTTTGCGCACCAACCATACCGGCACAGACACAAATGCCAACCAAAATCAGAACTGGGCTCAAACGATTCATTACCGATACTCCTTCTCGTTTTTGTAACACTTCTATTGTTAACATTCTACCACGTTTCCCGGTTTTCTTAAACCTGTCGAGAATTCTTTGACTGCAATTACATGAATGTTGCCTACAACCGTGTGCTGTTGGTATGCTCTTACGAAGGTCAAGATACACATATTAAAAGGAGATACGCTTATATGAAAGGTATCGTACTGGCAGGTGGGGCAGGGACACGTCTGCATCCGCTGACTATTTCATTGAGCAAGCAGCTGCTTCCCATCTACGACAAGCCCATGGTGTATTATCCCATCAGCCTTTTAATGATTTCCGGCATCCGTGACATACTCATTATCAGCACTCCCCACGACCTGCCCCTGTTTAAGCGGTTGCTGGGAGATGGCTCCCAGTTTGGGGTTTCGTTTTCCTATGCAGAACAGACCAGCCCGGACGGTCTCGCTCAGGCGTTCATCATAGGTGCCCAGTTTTGCGGTAATGAATCTGTAGCGCTGGTACTGGGCGATAACATTCTCTACGGCCAGGGGCTGACCGGGATTTTGCGCGAAGCATCGCAACTAACGTCAGGGGCACTTGTATTTGCCTACTACGTGCGTAACCCGCAGCGATACGGGGTTGTGGAATTTGATCGGGATATGAATATTCTCAGTATTGAGGAGAAGCCGGTGCAGCCTAGAAGCAATTATGTAATACCGGGCTTATATTTTTATGACCATGATGTCGTTGATTTAGCACGCACACTAAAGCCCAGCGAACGGGGTGAACTAGAAATAACCGATCTGAACCGCTTTTATCTCACACAGAAGCGGCTTCAGGTTAAAATGCTTGGCCGCGGGGTGGCCTGGCTGGATACTGGCAGCATCCGTAGTCTTATGGACGCAAACATGTATGTTCAGGCTGTTGAGGAACGGCAAGGCCTGAAAATTGCCTGTCTCGAAGAAATTGCATTGCGTCAAGAATGGATTACCATAAGCGATCTGCAGGAAACCAGTAAGCGCATGGGAAACAGCGGGTATGCCGCCTACCTTCAGCGTTTAATTGAGGGTGATATTCTTTGGGGAAATTAAAGGTTTAAAATCAACGTTCAGGAGAAATTGCCATGAACTCCATATTATCCGCCCAATTGTTACTGTTGCTTTGCAGCTCTTCATTGGCGACGGTGAATGCAACAAGCCTAAAGGATTATCCGATTGTGCCGGTGGATTTCACCCGGACGAGTTTCGATGATGTCTTTTGGAAGTATCGCCTTGATGTAAATCAAAAAGTTACCTTGCCGGCAAACTTCACTAAATCGGAGGAAACGGGGCGTTTAAGTAACTTCGCAAAGGCAGGCGAACTCATGGAAGGCAAGCATGAGGGCATCTTTTTTAACGACTCCGATGTGTTCAAGATTGTGGAAGGGGCGGCCTATACGCTGGCACTGGGACATGACCCTGAACTGGACACTTACCTGGACAAACTTATTGGCTGGTTTGCCGCTGCACAGGAAGAGGACGGTTACCTCTACACGGCACGCACCATAGACCCTGAAAACGGACCAAAAGCAATCGGAAAAGAACGGTGGGAAAATATCCGATTTGCCCATGAACTTTATAACGTGGGACATATGTATGAGGCGGCGGTCGCCCATTACCAGGCAACAGGTAAACGAAATTTTCTGGATGTGGCAATCAAGAACGCCGATTTAATCTGCAGCGTTTTTGGTCCCGGCAGGATGTATTCAACGCCCGGTCATCAGGAAATCGAGATTGGCCTTGTAAAGTTGTATCGCGCCACCGGCAACCAGAATTATCTCGATATGGCGCGCTTCTTTGTTGAACAGCGCGGCAACGCGGAAAACCGGGAATTGTTCGGCGACTACTGCCAGGATCACAAACCGCTCGCGGAACAGGATGAAGCAGTGGGGCATTCGGTTCGGGCCGGCTATTTCTACGCAGGCGCCGCAGATGTGGCGGCACTAACGGATAATAAGGACTATATCGTTGCCCTCGACCGTATTTGGGAGAATGTGGTCGGTAAGAAACTGTATCTCACCGGCGGTTTAGGCGCAAAACACCAGGGAGAACAGTTTGGCGCAAACTATGAATTGCCCAACGCCTCCGCCTATGCTGAAACCTGTGCCGCTATAGCAAATATACTGTGGAATCAGCGCATGTTCCTCCTCAAAGGGGAGTCCAAATATATTGACGTTTTGGAACGATCTCTGTATAACGGGTTCTTGTCCGGAATCGCCCTGCAGGGGGATGCCTTCTTTTATGTGAATCCCCTTGCTTCGGACGGCTTGGGCAAGTTTAACCACGGCTCATGCCTGCGGCAGCCCTGGTTTGACTGTTCCTGTTGTCCCACCAATATCGTGCGCCTCCTGCCGTCCCTGCCGGGATATGTCTATGCAGTACAAAATGACGCAGTCTATGTGAATCTGTATGTGGCAGGAAAATCAGCATTTGAAGTACAGGGTACTACGCTGAATCTTGAACAAAAGACCGAATATCCGTGGGAAGGCAATATTGGAATTACTGTATCGCCGGAAAAGGAAATAGCGTTCACACTAATGCTGCGTATTCCGGGATGGGCGATTGGCCATCCAGTACCAAGCGATTTATACCGTTATGTAACACCACCTGCAGGAACCATTTCCATCGCTGTCAATGGCAAAGAAATCCCCTTTGAGCGGAATGATAAGGGCTATGCTTCCATCCAGCGTACCTGGAAGATGGGGGACACCGTCACCCTCAACCTGCCCATGCCGGTTAATGCCGTTATCGCCCATGACGCCGTTGCAGACAACAAGAACCGAATCGCCTTTGAGCGGGGTCCACTGGTATATTGTGCCGAAGGTGTGGATAATGACGGAAATGTACAAAACCCTTTCTTAAATGAAAATACGACCTGGGAAACCTCCAAAAAGGAAATTATCCCCGGCGTGTCGGTTACTGCCCTTACCGGACAGGGGCATGCCGTTTATAAGGATGCACCAGATACACCCCTTCGCATTGAAAATAAGGCGACCACGCTCATTCCGTATTATGCCTGGGCGCATCGTGGGGAAGGGGAGATGCTGGTTTGGATCGCCAACGACAAGGACACCGCAAAAACGCCGCCGCTGCCGACCCTTGCTTCTTCAGCAAAGGCCGAAGCTAGCGATATATGCCCGACAGATACCCTCGCGGCATTGAATGATACCATCGAGCCGACATCATCCCGGGATAGCGAAATTCCCCGGTTCACCTGGTGGCCCCACAAAGGATCAAAGGAATGGGTACAATACACCTTCGAATCAGAAACGCGAGTGGGGGAGACCTCCGTATACTGGTTCGACGATAGTCCCCACGGCGGGTGTCGTCCGCCTGTGAAGTGGGAACTGCAATACCAGAAGGGAGATCAATGGATAACTGTAAAGAATAAATCGCCCTATAAAACAGACCTCAACCAGTATAATGTTGTTGCCTTTGAAGCCGTTTCCACATCCGCAGTGCGTCTTGCAGTGCGCTTGCAGCGGGACTTTTCCGGCGGCATACTGGAATGGAAAATAGCCGAAGAAAAATAAATCGTATCAAGGAGAAGAAGCATGACAAGCAAGATTGTTATTGGTGTTGATGTCGGTACCAGCGGCACTAAAGCCATCGCCATGGACGAAAGCGGTGCGCTGCTGGCATCTGCACTAAAGGAGTATCCGCTGCACAGCCCAAAACCCAACTGGGCGGAACAGAATCCGGCGGACTGGCACAAGGCAACGCTCGAAGCGTTAACTGAACTTGCCTCCAAAGTGGACGCAAAAAATGTTGTTGCCATTGGCCTTACCGGGCAGATGCACGGTTCGGTATTCCTGGATGCAAACGACAACGTATTGCGCCCGGCATTATTATGGTGTGACCAGCGAACAGCCTCGCAATGTGTAGAAATCACGGAAAAGGCTGGGGGAGAGGCCGCCCTCGTGGAGATGGTTGCCAATCCGGCACTTACAGGATTCACCGCCCCTAAAATTTTGTGGTTACGGGACAATGAACCCGATCTATTTGAAAAAACAAGAAAAGTGCTGTTGCCCAAGGACTATATCCGCCTGCTCCTAACAGGGGAATATGCAACCGATGTGGCGGATGCTTCAGGCACCCTGCTGTTTGATGTTAAAAACCGGTGCTGGCACACGGGCCTCATATCCCTGCTTGGCCTGGATTCAGAACTGATGCCCCGCGCCTATGAAGGCCCCGAAGTTACTGGAACGCTCTTACCTGAAGTCGCCGAAAAAACCGGACTTCCAGCAGGCATCCCCGTAATTGCCGGTGGAGGAGACCAGGCCGCAGGCGGCGTTGGGTGCGGCATTGTTCGTCCGGGAGTTGTATCCTCTTCGCTGGGCACCAGCGGCGTTGTTTTCGCCTTTTCCGAAGGGGTCTGCGCTGATCCACAAGGGCGCGTTCACACCTTCTGTCATGCCGTCCCGGGAAAATGGCATGTCATGGGGGTTATGTTGAGCGCTGGTGGGGCCTTACAGTGGTTTAGAAATAGCCTTTGCAAGGAAGAGCGTAGTCTGGCTGCAGAGACAGGACGTGATGCATACGAATACATAACAGAATCCGCATCCCAAGTACCGGTAGGTTCCGAGGGCCTCATTTTTCTACCTTACCTGACCGGCGAACGCACCCCCCATAAAGACCCCTGTGCGAAGGGTGCCTTCATCGGTCTCTCATTACGACATGACAAAGCCTACATGGCACGGGCCGTTCTGGAGGGCGTGGCCTATGGGATGCGGGATAGTTTGGACATTATGCGCGAGATGGGCGTGCCCCTGACCGTGTCCCGTATCTCCGGCGGCGGTGCAAGAAGTGCTCTGTGGCGACAAATTATGGCCGACACTGGACGCATCGAAATTGCCAGGATAAATGTGGACGAGGGGCCTGCCTATGGTGCCGCGATTCTCGCCGGAGTGGGGGCCGGCTGCTTCGATACTGTTGAGCAGGCATGTGATGCCATCATCCGGGAAACAGACCGCATCAAGCCTGATGAAAAAGAAGCCGCCAGCTACGATTCCTGGATTCAGGAATACCGCGCTGCTTACAAAGCGCTGAAACCCAACTTCAAACAAATGGATGCGCTTTTGTAAAAAGAACCATACGGTCGAAAACTCGAATCGCTAGAAGCCGCCATATTCCAAATAAAGTGGATGTGGCGGCTTCTGATATATCCTGAAAACAAAAAGGCCATTACGGGCAACAGCGGGTCATTCTGCGCGAAATCGCGCTTTCTACCAAGCAATAGCAGTTCATTCCCTAGCCACTGCCGACAAGTCCACACACATATATAGCGTCCGATAATATATATTATGATTCTTTTTTTGCGACACAATATACTGCATATCGCCATAGCACCGACAGATGATTCATTATGAATCATGCCTCATTATGAATCATTACACGATGTTTCACCAAAAAAAACTTCAATAATCATTATATCATCTTTTCTTGATGCAAATAAACACCTTATACAATTCGTTAAGTCACATGCATAAATACACCTTAAAAAATAACTCGCAAGCCCTAACATAAAATATTAAGGTTGTCTTTACACTCATTTTTTCAGGTATTTTATCAAGCGGCCTAATTTAAAGCTGGCAACTGCCTTAAAATGAAAAACTGAAATAGACCTCGTAATAGACCTTATAGAAAGATAAACCCGAAAGATAGATTCATAACAGTACACAAAGAATACGACTTAAGTATATGTACCATAACGAATCACAGCCAATTACGATGGTGTTTTCATATAAAAAAACTACACCTCCCCCACTAGTCCGAATAAGGGGAAACCGTAAAGGAACTTGACCAGATATGGAAGGATATCGGGCAGATCAATCCCGTTGTTATATCTGGATTTCTGACAGGAGAATACATTTCCAAAATGGGAAAGTTATTTCCCCTTGCCTACTTACCCCACCGAATTGCGTTCGCTCGCGCGGCCAACCACTGGGTCTGGTAATCGAGAATGGCCATCCACTGCCTCGGCGTATATCCGGCAACACGGCCACCCAACTGTGGGGTTTGATAGCAAACCGTGGTGACATGTTTCACCCCGACTGCATAGTACAAGGCAACTCGCTCCGCATAGGACAACGCCCGGTGCTTTTCATAGCTGTTCAGCAATGTGCGTAGCCGGAAATCCATCTTCGCGGCTTTTGTGGTTGTCCGGATACAAAGATTGGAAACCGCGTAGGAAATATCCTCCAAGTAGCAACCATCCCCGGCAAATTCCATGTCAATGATCCCACGAAGTTCTTCCCCCTTAAATAACAGGTTGCCACTGTGCCAGTCGCCGTGGATGATGCCGGTCTCGAAGGTATAGCGCTTCCCAATATCCAGCACATCATCGGCTGCCTTCAAAAATTCATGGATTTTTTCGTGATGCGCAACGAGCCGGTCATCGTCACGTTCTTTGGCCGCCAGCTCATAGAAGATCGTATAGGTATCCTCTGGCACCTCACTGAAACGCCATTTTCGCGCGTCACGCAATGGTGCTGGCAATCCCTGGCAAACCTGATGAAATCTTCCCAGTGCCTCGCCCGAAACTTGCAACGTCTTCTCCGTTACGGGCATTTGCCCCCCCTCAAGAAATTCCTGCAGTTCCAATGCCCAATTTTCTGTGGAAACAAATGTGTGTCCATCCCGGGTTTTCTGAATCCCAGCAACAGGCAATTCATTTCTTTTCAGGTGATTCGAAAGGTTATGCTGAAAGTACAGGGCATCCATGGTGGACGGGTCGTTTTTATAGGTTTTTGCGAGAAACTTACCTGCATCTGACTCCACCACCATCTTACGATGACGTCTTTGATGGGTATTTTCCAGCTGACTCGGCACTTTCACTTCGCCAAGATCGTAATGCTCGCGGATAATCTCCCCGACTATATCCATGCCTGTCAGTTTTGTAGTCACGTAATCGCCACTTCTTCTTTTTCCGCCCGATTCAACACCACTGTTATTTTTCGGGAAATATACAACGATTCAGAAAAAATCCGGTACTTAAGGAACCATCCTCATCATGTCAGCATAAACCTGCAACCAACCGTCCCTACATTATATACGGAAATGTCGTTGCATCTCACATCTTTATCCCTTCCCACTTACAAGCGCAAAATCATGCCCCTCCCCCCTTCTCTTTTTCACAATGCAGACGCCATAGTTTGGCGTATTTTGTGAACACCGAAAAGGCGGAAAGGCCGCATAGCACCGCGCCATGATAGCCATCCAGGAACCCCAGGCGCCACAGATACATCTTCAGAAAACGCTGCACAGGCCGTAGCAGGATATCATGAAGCCGGGCACGTTTCCCCTGTTCAAAGGCATCCTGTGCGCCCCAGGTAGTAAACCGCTGGAATGTGGTGAAGAACTCATCGAAAGTCCGGTAGGTATCATGGTACATTACCTCGTTTATTTTACCGACTTCCCCGTCCACCACCACCTTGGAATGAACCCGTTTGTCGAGATAACGTCCCGTCTGTGTTCGAAAAAGCCGGAGGTTGTAATCACGATGCCATCCGCAGTGCCGAATTAATTTTCCCAGAAAATAGGAGTGCCTCAAAATATCATAGCCATTCAGACTGCCGGCATCCCCAATGATTTCGCGAATGCGTGCCGCCAGCGGTTCTGAAATCCATTCGTCGGCATCGAGAACCAACGTCCATTCCGTTTCAATTTGCGGTAACGCCCAGTTGCGCTGTGTGGCGGCATTGACATATTCATGTATTACCACATGTTCCGAGTGTTGCCGTGCAAGGGCGACAGTATCGTCACAGGCGCGGGCATCCACCACGCAAAACAGGTCATCTGCCCATTTTACGCTTGAAAGGCATTTCGGCAGCCTGTCACAGTTGTCCGGAACAAGCGTCAACACCGTAAGTTTACTCACAATCGTGTACCTTTATCTTATCTGTCTGAAATGTGGGGGGATTACAGTGAAACCCACCCAATCAAGAACATACATCCGTTTACCTTCTTGCAGCCGCTTATGGTAGCATACTGTTCTTGTTATCACAAGATTGAAAATCCAAACCTACTATTCCGGAGACACCTGTTATGCAGAAACGACCTATTGGCGTGGTTACTTTTGATTTATGGGATTGCCTGTTCTGTGACGAAACCGATGAGCCGAAGCGCGCAGCCGCCGGCCTGGCCAGCAAACCTGTTGCCCGGCGCCAGTTGCTGTATGATCATCTGGTACAACAGGCACCCATAGAACGTATTCTGGTGGATACCGCCTTTGATGTTGCAGACGCCGCATTTAGGAAAGTGTGGCATGAACACTATGTAACATGGTCGGTTTCAGAACGCATTCAAATCATCCTTGACGCCTTGAAGCGCACCCTCCCCCCCGCTTCTTTTTCTGCAGTTGTGGAGGGCATTGAGCGCATGGAACTTGAGCATAGCCCCGACCCTGCCCCGGGCGGTGTGGAAGCCCTTGCCGCTCTGCATGGCAGGTATAAACTTGCTGTCATCTCAGACACGGTATATTCCCCCGGGAAGAACCTGCGCAAACTGCTTGAAAAATTCGGCATGCTCCCCTACTTCGACTATTTCGTGTTCAGTGACGAAGCAGGCCACAGCAAACCCCATCCCTCGCTTTTCGAAATGGTCGCCAATCATTTCAATATTGACATCAAGGACATTGTTCACATTGGCGACAGACCGCACAACGACATAGGCGGCCCCCATGCCGTGGGTGCGCGGGGTGTGCTCTTGACAGTTGTCAAGAAGCGCCCTCTTGACCATCATGTTCCGGATGCCATCTGTGATAACTATGCGAATCTGCCATCCGTATTGGCTTCCCTTGAACCCTGACCGATAAGGAGTATAGCCGTCATGCCGCTTTTTGAGATGCCCTTATCCGAACTGAAGGAGTATCAGGGCCGGAACCCCCGCCCAGATGATTTTGACCCGTACTGGAATCGGGCGCTGAATGAACTGGAAGATACGAAGCCGCAACCTGAAGTTGTCGCATCGTCCTTCCAGACCTCCTTCGCGGAATGCTTTGACCTGTACTTCACGGGAACCCGCGGTTCACGTATCCATGCAAAATACCTGCGCCCCAAAGACTCAAACAAGCCGCACCCGGCGGTGCTTCAGTTTCACGGCTATTCAGGGAACTGCGGCGACTGGCAGGACAAACTGGGCTATGTAGCCGCTGGCTTTTCCGTGGCGGCAATGGATGTGCGTGGCCAGGGCGGCCTATCCGAGGACAGGGGCGGCGTTGCTGGTAACACCCTCAATGGCCACATCATCCGTGGTCTGGACGACCACCCGGACAACCTCCATTTCCGTCAGGTATACCTTGACACTGTCCAACTGGCACGTATTGTCATGGACATGCCGGAGGTGGATGAAACCCGCGTATGCGCCATGGGCATGTCGCAAGGAGGCGGACTCACACTGGCATGTGCTTCGCTGGAACCACGCAT
The DNA here is from genome assembly GCA_964493075.1 of uncultured Nitrospirales bacterium. GTDB lineage: Bacteria > Hydrogenedentota > Hydrogenedentia > Hydrogenedentales > CAITNO01 > SLFT01. The sequence goes on from CAZBNU010000031.1 coordinate 25,267, forward strand.
CCGACGCCTCTCCCCCATGTGCCCCTTTCTTTGCGACTATCAGCGGGTCTGGGAAATGGACCTCGCCGTAAATGCCTATGCGGAATTGAAAAACTATTTCCGCCTGTTTGATCCGCGCCATGAGCGTGAACAGGAAATCTTTACCGCACTAGGATACATTGACTGCCAGCATCTTGCCAACCGCATCAAGGGCGACACGCTGATGGCAATCGGGCTGATGGACGATATCTGTCCGCCTTCAAGCCAGTTTGCCGCCTACAATAAAATCAATGCACCCAAGACGCATGTACTCTATCCCGATTTTGCACACGAGCAATATCCCGGCTTTGCAGACCGGGCTTACCAATTTTTTATGGAAATCAATCTTTAATCCAAGTGACAGGAACGTATCATGAATGAAAAAAAACATTTTCTGATCCCAGACGGCTATTCAAAACAGAGCCGGGATGAATTTGACGCTGTCGGTATGACACTGGCAGGCCAACTGTACGCCGATCTGTTGCTGCGGCGCATGCCCGATGCCACCTACGACATCTGGTACAGCAGCGATCCTGACGCCAAGGATCCGACTGATGCCGAATTGGAACAGTATTCCGGCGTGATATGGCCCGGCTGCAATCTGACGATTTATCATGATGACCCCCGTGTGCACCGACACTTGCGGACCGTGGAACGCGCCTATGAGGCGGGCATCCCCCAGTTCGGCAGTTGCTGGGGCATCCAGTTGGCAACCACGGTAGCGGGCGGCGTTACGGAACCCCACCCCAAGGGCCGGGAAATGGGCATAGCGCTGAACATACAACTCACGGAAGCAGGCAAGAAACATCCCATGATGAAAGGAAAGCCACCGGTATACGCCCACTTCGTGAGCCATGACGATTATGTGGCATCCGTTCCTGAATGTGTTCAAGTACTGGCAGGCAATTACTGGTGTCCTGTGCAAGCCGCCGCAGTCACCTACAAGAAGGGTGTTTTCTGGGCCACCCAGTATCATCCCGAATATGACCTGAACGAAGTAGGCTGCCTTATTTATGCCCGCACGGAACGGCTTATCAAGCAGGGGTGGTTCAAGGACATGGACGATCTAAAAATTTATGCAGACCGACTGAAAGCCGTTCATAAAGACCCAACGCTCAAACATATTCGGTGGCAGTTCAAAATTGATGATGACATCGTTCTGGACGATATACGCGAATGCGAATTTGTGAACTGGCTGAAATACGCGGTTATGAAGGAAACACCCTAAGAAAATGGGGCCTGGCAACTGGAGGTACGACAGGTGCCTGTACCCACTTTCGTACGGTGGGTTGCGCTCCGCTTCACCCACCCTACACTGAGAACCTGAAATATGAATATACGCACAATAGCCATGACATGCAGCCTTGCAGTTGCAGTCCTTATGTTAATCGGAAAACTGACCGCCTATTTCATCACGGGCAGTAGCGCGATCCTTTCCGATGCCGCGGAGAGTATTGTGCATATTGCCGCTTCAGGTGTCGCTGCGTTTAGCCTCTGGTATTCCATGCAGGCGCCGGACACGAAGCATCCCTACGGCCACGGCAAGATTGTTTATTTTTCTTCGGGTTTTGAAGGTGGCCTGATTGGATTTGCGGCACTGTCCATCCTATACCTTGCCGGCAGAGACCTCATTCTTGGTAGTGAATTGAAGGAACTTGGCGCTGGTATTGCTATTACCGCGGCGCTGGCCGTGATCAATTGTGTGTTGGGACTTTTTCTGATCAGGGTGGGAAAACGCAATAATTCACTGATTCTGGAAGCCAATGGGAAACACATCCTGACAGACATGTGGACAAGTGCAGGCGTGGTGGTTGGCGTAACCGTTGTATGGTTCACCGGAATCGTATGGCTTGATCCTGTAGTGGCGATACTGATGGCCTTAAACATCCTGTATACCGCGTATTCGCTCATGAACAATGCATTTGAAGGGCTCCTGGATAAAGCGGACCCGCAGCACACACAGGTATTGCTGGATTATCTTCAAAACCTCGTTGATACGGATCGCATAAGTGGGTATCACCAGTTGCGTCATCGCCAGACGGAAAATACGGTCTGGATCGAAGTGCATATACTCGTCCCGGCGGAACTCAGCACCAGGAAAGCCCATGCCTGTATCACCGAAATAGAGAAACAGATAATGACCCTGTTGCCCGGGCATGAAATCCATGTCACAACCCACGTGGAACCTGCAGAACACAACACCGCACATCCCGACGGCCACGAGGGCTTGCAAGACCCCTACCCGCCTTCTGCGTGAAGTGTGAAGTTAGAAGTGTGAAGTGTGAAGTAAGAAGGGGGTAACGCAAAAGAGTATAAAAATGAACGATAGTAAACGCGATATTTGTGAAAGAAGTTTTGCCTTTGCGGTGAGAATTGTCCGCTTGTGCCAAACACTCGATGAGATACGGGGTGTAAACAGAACTCTCGCCAACCAGTTGTTACGGTCAGGTACTTCGATAGGCGCAAATATTGAAGAAGCACAAGCCGGACAAAGCGAAGCAGATTTTGTTTCCAAGTATTCCATTGCTTGTAAAGAGGCGCGGGAAACCCACTATTGGCTACGTCTGCTCATTGAAACCCAGATTTTCCCTAAAGAACGCCTGACCGACCTACTCGACGAATGCGATCAGATTATTGCCATCCTCACCACAATTATTAAGAAAGTCAGAAACAAGAAGAAGAATTAGAAGAATGAAGGCAAAGTGGCTTAATTTCACCCTTCACCCTTCACCCTTCACCCTTCCTACTTCTCACTTCTAACTTCTCTCTTCGACCCGAAATTTGACGGCACACCTGAAATCGGGTTTAGCGTTGCGATGGTGCTGATTGACGGGGCATCCGGTATCTTACGCAATATCAAGATATTGTGCTTTCGGAAGGAGAATTGCAGTAGACCTCTGTTTATGGCATAATCCTTGCTTAACCTGTCCCATATCACTGTGTGTAGTGTGTTTAGGGTGGATGCGTCCTATAGGGTTGTGGCG
>CAZBNU010000032.1:0-8885 GCA_964493075.1 uncultured Nitrospirales bacterium
GGGGACAGTTCCGCCGCCGGGCCTTTATGGTAAAAAACCGATCTCGCATAAAATCAGATGCCCATTATTCCCCCACGCAATAGTTGAAATTGCGGCGGGAACAGTCCCCATTTTTTCTTCGCGCTTACGTTTTCTTTATAGCGGTGGTTCGGAAATAAGGCACTCTATCGTCATGTACAACCCCCTTGAGGTGCATAGCTGCTACTCCATGTTGTCGGGTACGGCGTGGCCGCGCCAGTTGGTGGCGCGTGCTGTGGAGTATGATCTGAAAACACTGGCGCTGACCGATACGGACGGCTTGTATGGCGCTGTGGAATTCTACGCAGCGGCACGTTCGGCAGGCGTCAAACCCATATTGGGTACACGTCTAGGTTCGTGTATCCTGCTGGCACGTGATCGGCCAGGCTACAGCCACCTGTGCGACATCATCACGCAGATACGACTTGGCGACCTTGATGCGGCACAACTCGACCAATGGCCTTTTTCCTTTGACGCAAGCCATCTCGTCATACTCTGCGATGATATTCCCCTGTTGCAACGGCTTGTCCGTAAAGGGTTAACACCTCATGCGGCCATCGCCCATCACGGTGGGGCGAAATCGCGGCAGCATGCGGAAACGCTGCTTCATGCCGCCCACGCCTTGGGCATCCGTGCCGCGGCGACAGCGCCGGTATACTTCCTGAACAAAGAGGACTATCACACCCATCGCATCCTCGCCGCCATCCAGCGGAACACCACCGAGGCGGCATTACCGCCGGAGGCAACGGCGTCCCCCCACGCCTGGTTTCGCCCGCCGGAACAGATGGAGCGACTGTACGGGCACTGGCCGGAAACATTGGACAATGCCGCATGGATTGCAGAAGAGTGCAACCTGGAACTGTCGCTGGGCACGCCGTTGTTCCCGAAAATCACGCTGCAGGATGATGAAACGCCCTTCTCGTGGTTGTGGAAGAAAACCTTTGAAGGACTGCACCGCCGGTACAAGCCTTTAACACCCATAGTGCTGGATCGCGCCCATTATGAACTTGGCATCATCAACGAACTCGGCTTTGCGCCGTACTTTCTGATTGTGGCGGATATCGTCACCTTTGCGCAACACGAGGACATCCCGGTTGTGGGGCGCGGTTCGGCGGCAAACAGCATCGTGGCGTATGCGCTCGGCATCACCCGCGCCGATCCGCTTCGGCACAATCTGTATTTTGAGCGTTTCCTGAACCGCGCCCGTCGGGACACGCCGGACATTGACCTAGACATTTGCTGGCGGGGGCGCGACCGTGTGATTGGCTACGTGTACGAGCGGTTCGGCAAGGACCGAGTCGCCATGATCTGTACGCAGAATACCTTTCAGGCGCGCTCTGCGGTACGGGAAACAGCGAAGGCGCTGGGATTTACCGAACGGGACATTGCACCCATCACCCGTGCACTGCCCCACTACGGAGCGGAGGACCTGCGGCTGATCATTGAAACCCTGCCGGAATGCCGGAACCTGCGTCCCGAAGAAGAACCGCTGAAGAGTATCATTGACATCAGCGAAAAAATTGCCGGACTGCCCCGCCACCTATCCATCCATGCGGGTGGCGTGTTGATTGCGCCGGAGCGCATCACCCACTATACGCCCCTCGAAAAAGCATCCAAGGGCATTGTTATCACCCAGTACGACAAAGACCCCATCGAACAACTCGGCCTGGTGAAAATGGATTTGCTGGGACACCGCTCCCTGAGTGTAATCCACGATACTGTGGCTGCCATCCGCGCCACACGCGATCCGAACTTCGACATTGAAGCCATAGCCGATCCGGACCCTGCCACGACGGCGCTGCTGCGCACAGGCAATACGGTCGGCTGCTTCCAGATTGAATCGCCCGCCATGCGCGGCCTGCTGCGTAAACTCGACGCATGTGACTGCAACACCGTCATCCAGGCCATCGCGCTGGTGCGGCCGGGCGCATCGGGCAGCGGCATGAAACAACACTTCATTGACCGTCATCACGGACGCGAACCGGTGGACTATCTGCACCCCACCATGGAACAGGCATTGGGTGACACCTACGGCGTCATGATCTACCAAGAAGACGTGTTGAAGGTAGCGCACGCCGTCGCCGGCATGTCACTGGACGAGGCGGATGCCCTGCGCCGCGCCATGAGCAAAAAGCGGGGCGCACGGGAAATGGCGAGAAGTATGAAACGCTTTAGTGACGGTGCCACCGCCAACGGTGTTCCGGAAGAAACCGCCCGTGCGATATGGGAACTGATTGCCAACTTCGCCGCCTATGCGTACTGCAAGGCCCACGCCGCTACCTACGGCGAACTCGCCTACCAGTGCGCCTATCTCAAGGCACACTACCCCGCCGAATTTTTCACGGCTGTGCTGGCGAACGGCGGCGGTTTCTACAGCACGCCCGTATATGCAGGTGAGGCGCGTAGGTGTGGTGTTCCGGTGTTGCCGCCCGATGTAAACCGCAGCGAATACAACCATGCTCAGGAGGGCGATGCCGTTCGCTGCGGGCTCGCGCAAGCCGCATCGCTGACGCAAAAAACCATACACACTCTCCTGGAAGCGCGTGCAGATAAACCTTTCAACGACCTGAATGACCTACTGGCGCGGGTACACATCGGCGCAAACGACGGCGAGGCCTTAAGCCAGTCCGGTGCATTGGACATCCTGCAAGACACAATACCCATGACGCGCCCCATGCAATCTTGGCGGTTGCGTGGCAGCCGGGAATCGTACAATACGCCGGTGCTTTTTGCCGCCGCAACAGGTCTTCCCATACTGCCCGACTACAGCGCCCGCAGAAAAGCGGAACTGGAATGGGAACGGCTGGGCATGCTGCTGTCCACCCATCCGTTGCGTTATCATGCCGCCTGCTGCCGTAAAAACGCCTTTATCGCAAGCAAACACCTCGCCGACTATGACGGCAAAGCCGTTGCCATGATCGGCATCGTCATTGCGGAACGCCGCCTGTCCCTGCGCAACGGCGAAGGCTGCATGAAGTTCCTGACACTGGAGGATATGTGGGGCGTATTTGAAGCGGTGCTGTTCCCCGAGTGCTACCGCCGATACGGCCACCTCCCCACTCCGGGCCGCGCACTCCTCTGTAACGGCAACGTGCAATGCGAACACAACGCGCCCACGCTTGTTGTGGAAAGTGTTGCGCTGCCAGGATCGATAACTTATCTTTCAGCCGTATAGCGTTTTTGTGTACAATACAGGCTGTAGGAAGTTGTTTCAGACAAATAACCGGAATGAACCTGGTAGTATGCAACAGTATTACGATCAAGATATGCGGATGTCGTTTCAGATGCCCCGGGTAACCTGGGCGGTGCAGCGGTTAATCCTGCTGAACGCAGCCCTGTTTACGCTGCAACTGCTGCTCATGCCGCTTGAAGTGTGGCTGCAATCGCCACAGATCTCGGTGCTGCACTGGTTCGGTTTTCATCCGGGAATGTTCTACAGGGGATTTGTCTGGACACCATTGACCTACCAGTTCCTCCATGGCGGGCTGATGCATCTGTTCATGAACATGCTATGGTTGTTTGTGTTCGGTCCAGAGGTGGAGCGTGTTCTGGGATCGCGGCAGTTCGTGCGCTTCTACCTGGCCTGTGGCGCGTTGGGCGTTCTGGCCACAGGGTTGCCTTACGTATTAACCGGCAAATACAGTACTGTCATCGGCGCCAGCGGCGCTACCATGGGCGTGCTGGTGGCCTTTGCCATGATTGATCCTGATCGTAAGTTCTACATGTTTCCCTTGCCGGTGCCGCTGACCGCGACCTGGCTGGTAATTCTGGTGGTACTGTTCAACATCATGGGGATGCGGGCCGGTGATCCGACTACATCCATTGCCACCCACTTCGGCGGCATGATCACCGGCGGCCTGCTGATGAAGGGAATCCCCATGTTTAATCAGTGGCGACGGAAACAAATGCTGTTCAAGGACCATCCCGGAAAATCCGATGTAAACGATTCAAAATCCGATGGCGGAATAGGCGAAGCGGTGGACAACATCTTTCGATTCAAGGACAAATCATGATACATGCAATGTTGACCTTAAACATTTGCCATTATCATTCAACTCTTATCATCAGGTAACTGAACTATGCCCGGAATACAGGAATTTGTCATTATCGTACTCATCATACTCGTGTTGAGTATGACCGGACTATGGCCCCAGGTTATTCGGGCGCTGCGTGAACTGCGCGGCGAACACATCCCTGATCCACCGCCCGGACGAGGCAGCAAATCTGACATGGAGATGTGTTTCCGGATGATGGGACTCTCCCCTTCCGCATCCTGGGAAGAAATTGAGCGGGCCTATCGCGCCAAGGCGAAGATTCACCATCCCGACCGGGGCGGTGATGAAGATACCATGCGTGCGTTGAACGAAGCCTACAACAGACTCAAACAGATTAAGAAGCGATAGCCGTCCATAAAAGGAGCCGATCATGTTTAGCAGAACTTTATTAAGCCTCACGATCGCAACAACAGTCACCTTACTCACCAGTTGCAGCAAGCCTGCAGAAGCCCCGACAACGGATGCTTCCGAAAATGCTACACCAAAGGTATTCACCATTGGCATGAGCCAGTGCAATCTCGGCGAACCCTGGCGTGTGCAGATGAATGCAGACATTGAGAAGGCCGCAGACGCGCAACCATCCATCAAGATGGTGTTCAAAGACGCCCAGAACCAAACCACCATCCAGCAGAACCATGTGCAGGAACTGGTGTCGCAGGGTGTTGACCTCATCATTGTGAGTCCGCTGGAAGCCGCGCCGCTAACAGGCCCCATTGCAGAAGCCTACGAGAAGGGTATTCCGGTGATTGTGCTGGACCGCGCCGTGCTGGGCGACAAATTCACCATGTTTATCGGCGCCGACAACAAACTCATCGGCGAAGCCGCTGGCAAATGGGTACAGGAGAAATTGGGCGGCACGGGCAAGGTTGTGGAACTGAAGGGACTGATGACGAGCATCCCGGGTCAGGACCGCAATTCAGGGTTTCGCAAAGGCATTGAAGGCAGCAGCATTGAGGTTGTTTTCGAAGCGGATATGGGTTGGCTACAGCCAAATGCACAAAAGGAGATGGAATCCGCTCTGACGCGCTTCCCGGAAATAGACCTGGTGTATGCCCATAACGATCCCGGCGCCTACGGCGCATATCTGGCGGCGAAAGCGGCAGGACGGGAGCAAGATATCGTTTTTGTCGGCATAGACGGGCTTCCCCATGAGGGCATGGCGTATGTGGAACAGGGTATCCTCGACGTTACCTTTGAATACCCCACCGGCGGCAGCGAAGCCATTGAGAATGCACTTAAAATTCTCGCCGGGGAAGAGGTACCCAAACACCTTGTGCTGCCCTCCCGCTTCTATACCAAGGAAAACATCGCCAGCGGCGGTGAATGGCTGAATAAATAAGCAATAAAAACAACCCTTTACAAGGAGAAACAGATGCAGTCAGCAGCCACAACCCTGTTCGTCACCGGAATCTTAATCGCAGGAACTGCCTTCGCGGATGCCATCCCCCAAAAGATTGGTGCTTTCCAGCAGGAAATCGCAAAATCATTCACCAAAGCAGAAGGCCTGCCTGCCGATGATGTGCTGGCAGTTTATGCAAACAAGGACGCTGTCATGGCTGTTACAACGGCTGGGCTGGCACGCCTTGATGGCGACCAGTGGCAACCTATTGCCGGGAATCCCCCAGAGAAACTGGTGTTAGCGGAACAATACGGCAATCTGACACTGATGGCATTGCCGGAAGAAGAGGTTACAGCGGATGCCCTTGTGGTGCGCCAGGCTGCTGGCGACGCTGATGCACCGGTTGCGCTGGCCACCGCTGACGGGCTGTATCTGCGTAATGATTCCGGCGCGTATGAAAAGGCGGTTGTGCAGGACGGCATGGGGCGGCAATGGGGCACCGACGATGTGCGCGGCGTGGCTGTGGACGCACAGGGACACCTGTGGTTTGCCACCCTTGCAGGCGCGGCATGCCGCGAGGCAGACGGCTGGAAGTTCTTCACGGGCCAGGAAGGCCTGCCGTACAATGATTTTACCTGCATGGCCGCTGGCGGCGACGGTGCGGTGTGGTTTGGCACCAAAATCGGCGCTATTCGGTACAAGGGCGGGCTGTGGCGCTACCGCCAGGGGAAACGCTGGCTGCCGGGCGACGAAGTGCGCGGCATGGTCGCCAACGAGGATGGAAGCGTCTGGATCGCCACGGATGGCGGTATCGGCTGGATTGGCTACCAGAATATGACGCTTGCCGAAAAAGCCGCTTTTTACGAAGACGAACTGGAAAAATATATTCGGCGCACACCCTATGGCTATGTGTCCGAAGTCAGACTGCCCAAAGCGGGCGACAAATCGGAAATCGTGCTGACGGACAGCGACAATGATGGGCTTTGGACGTCCATGTACGGCGCGGGCGAGTGCTTTGCCTATGCCGCCACCAAAGACCCGCTCGCCAAAGATCGCGCGAAGCGCGCCTTTGAAGCGTTGCGCTTTCTGCAGACCGTCACACAGACCGGCGAACACAAACCGCCCAAGGGCTACGTGGCGCGCACGATTCTTCCCACAGACGGCCCGGACCCCAATGAAGGACGCCTGGAAAGCGACAAGCAGCACCGCGAGCAACAGGATGCCCTCTGGAAACTCTATGAGCCGCGCTGGCCGAAAAGCGGCGACGGAAAATGGTATTGGAAAAGCGACACCAGTTCCGACGAACTGGACGGCCATTATTTCTTCTATCCCGCCTATTATGACCTGGTCGCCGATACGGACGCGGAAAAGGAACGAGTGCGCGAGGTAGTGCGCGACCTGACAGACCACCTCATTGAACATGATTTCAACCTGGTGGATATTGACGGCACACCCACGCGCTGGTCTATTTACAATCCTGATTCGCTGAACAACGACAAGAACTGGTGGCCGGAGCGCGGCCTGAAATCGTTGAGCATGTTGTCGTACCTGGCGGTGGCGGAACACATGACCGGCGACGCGAAGTATGGCGAAATCAGCAAGGAACTCCAGGAGAAGCATCATTTCCGCACGAACGCCATGATTTACAAGATTCATTTCGGACCCGGGTCGGGAAACCAGTCTGACGACGAGATGGCATTCATGTGCTACTATAACCTGATGAAGTATTCCACAGATGAGGCGTTGAAGGATATGGTTCACTACTCCTTCTATTCCGCCTGGACCAACGAACAACCGGAGCAGAATCCCTTATTCAACTTCATGTATGCCGCCTTTGGCATTGACGTGGAACACACGAACCCTTGGGGCACCCATGATGTTTCCATCTGGCCGGGTTGGCTTGATGATTCTGTAGAAACGCTGCTGGACTTCCCGCTGGACCGCGTGGGCTGGGGACACCTTAACAGCCACCGCATTGATCTGTTGCTGCTGCCACCCCAACAGGCGTCCGAACCCTATGACGATCGGCGTTATGACCGTGGCTACAGGAATAACGGAAAAACGCTACCCGTATCGGAGCGCTTCTTCCATCATTGGAATACCGATCCCTGGACTCTCAATTACGGCGGTGGCGGCCACAGCCTCGGCAGTGGCACGGTGTTTCTGCTGCCCTATTACATGGGGCTTTACCACGGGTTTATTGAATAGCCCGTATTGCCTGATATCGTTTTTGTCTGTCGGACAAGTCCGACATGTCTGACTTGTCTGACAGATTTTACTTATGCACAGGGACATTACTTTCATGCATTGTTTCGATATCTTGCGATTTCGTGGCAACATCGCAGGCATCCGTTTCTTGCTTGCCTTTGTTGCTTTATTCTTTCATAGTATCAGTGTTATTGCCGCTGAACCGGACGCATCACCCTTCCCCGGAGTTTCCTATGTTTGTTGGAAAAAGCCCGCTCCTGAGCCGCAGGTGGCCCATATTGTTTTAATCGCGCTGGATACGCCCGGGCTGCGGTTTGCCACCACACCGTCCAATGGGGCCGACCATCCCCGCGAAACCTGGTGCGAGACCACGTACGATTTTGTAAAGAACACCGGGGCGCAAATTGGCATCAATGGCAATTATTTTATTTACGACAAGGAAATGCACACCGAACTCATCGGACTTGCGGTTTCAGATGGGACTGTTGTTTCTCCCTGGGATAAGAGCTTGTCGCGCTATGGTCTGAACATTTCCAAGGATAACAGGGTTGTGTTTGTGGAACGCCCCGAAAATGCTGAAGGAACCACTGTTACAAAACCTGATACAGAATTATACAATGCCGTCAGTGGGCGTCCCATGCTGCTCCGTGACGGGAAGATTCTGGTGGAAGCGGAGGGCGGGGAGCGCCATCCTCGAACGGGTGTCGGCCTCACCGGGGACAACGAGATGATGCTCTTTGTGGTGGATGGACGGCAACCAAGCCACAGTGTGGGCATGACCTTTCACGAGATGGCAACAGTGATGCTTGAACATGGGGCGGTGAATGCGCTGGCACTGGACGGCGGCGGGTCAAGCACGCTTGTCCTGGCAGACCCCGAACCCCGTGTGGTGAATGTGCCTATGCTGGCAGAACTTCCAGTGGACGTGGGGCTCCAATCACCGGGTATGGAACGTCCGAACGGCAATAACCTGGCGGTGTTTGTGCCTATGGGAAGAGATGAATAACCACCGCATAGATGGACAATATGGATTCGATAGACAGGATGGACGCACGTGATGCTTGTCTACACTGTTTGCTTAGCTGTTTTTAGCGTTGGCTGTTGGCAATAGAACGGAGACGGCGCATGTAGGTGCGCACTGGGACACGTCCGGCTTTAGCTTCTTGCGCTGCCTTGGGGGGCAAAATGCTGAGCGCCTTTTCCTGCTCGCCTTCGCCTTCTGTCACTTCGCCTTCTGTCACTTCGCCTTCTGTGGCTTCGCCTTC
>CAZBNU010000032.1:8985-28129 GCA_964493075.1 uncultured Nitrospirales bacterium
CTTCACCTTCTGTGGCTTCACCTTCTGTGGCTTCACCTTCTGTTACTTCGGCTTCGCCTTCCGTATCATCGCCGGTAAGAACCTCTTCCTCTTCGGTTTCGGGGTCTACAATGATGGGGATTTTGCTGCGCATACCACCACAGGGCACAAGACCGTAGCCGGGCACGTCCTTGAGGTGCAGCACTGCATGTTCATCGGTGACAAAACCGGGGATATTGGACGCAGCAAGGGCCAGCGTGCCATATTGCCCGCCGATAACGCTGAAGGTAACGACGGAACCGCGATTCAAATCGCCCTTTGCAACATCGGACACTTCAAAAACAACATTGGTATAGATGCGGCCACTGGTGTCCACGCTGCCTTCTGCAGATACTACTTTACCGGAAACAATGTACGTGGATTCAGCTACCAATTGTTCTGTGGTGAAGGGGATCTGCATCGCATGTGAGGCGGCGGCAACACAAAGCATAAGCACGACCAGCGCTGCAGCAACACCTGCCGGGCTGAGGCGGCGGCGTTTTGCAAACACCGTCGCAGCAATACCTGTCACGAGGCCTAAAATAACTATAGTCATCAGTCGCTCCCATATCCATAGGCAGGTAAGAACTGTATTTCGCACAAAATCCTTCAACGATTCATGCTGAAGCATCTGGTAGGAAATATAGGGCGCAGCGCGGTAATAGAGTTCCACTACAGCCGTACCAGCCGCAGAACGAAGCAGCGTGTTGTCACGGAAGCCGCGCAGTTTATCGTTAAAACTACCTATGCTCTTAATCAAATTTATGTCATCAGTATTGACGTTATCAACATTGGTGCCACTGGGATTTTCAATAATATTCATTGGACACACCTTGTCCGGATCGCCGAACATAGGCATATTACGCGGCAGCATCCGGGGGATGGTCTTGTTGGATGTGGCGCTGACCACGGCGTTCTTCTGGAAACTCCAGACCAACGGCGTGCCTGCGGGGTAATTGTCCACACCGTAAATGTTACCGTCTTCGTTAAATACTTCTGAAGGATAATTGTCGGAGAATGTCGGAGGGGTGGCGGTGCGAACAATGGTGGAAACGCTGAGGGGAAACAGTCCCTGCATGCTGTCAAACATGAAAGGAGTCATAAAGGGCGGCGCCTGACGCTCATATCCCAAACCATTGAGGGGGCTCATAGTCATCACGTAGGAAGGCTCAAAGAGCGATCCTATCTTGCCCGGCACTTCTAATTGCTTCCACAATCCCTGCAAGTTAAAGCGCCCCGTAAGCTGAACATCTGTATAAACATTATACAAACCGCTCATGGTGCTGAAGAGAGGAACACGACGTCCACTCGGACTATCGGCAACATCGGCCCAGGCCACAATGTGTGCGCCGGAAATGGGCGCCGACGGGATGCCGGTGTTGCTGCGCACCTGAGTGCGCGCCTCATGTTCGATGCTGAAGTAGTTTTCCAGACCATCTTCACGGGGATACAGCCAGGACACGCCAGAGATATCATCCGGTGCAAGATCGCGCCAACCAGCACTATAGGTGCCATCTGGCGCCTGGGTCAGAAAGTACTCGGGAAACATGGTCGGGGTCGCCCCCACCATCTTTGCAACACCATCTGTACCCGTAATCTGCAGGATGGCAGGTTCGGCCAAGAAACCTGCAACCTCGTTAAAGGGATCAACATTATTGAGCGGCGTATCGGAAAGACCCAAGAGATAACCCACTGCTTTGGTGATGGAAGCCTGGATGTCCAGCACGCCAAATGTGGTATCAAGTAGAACACCGGAACGATAGTAAGCGGCATTCAAAATAATATCGCAATCGAGAATGGTACCTGCCGGAACGATTACGGTATTGCCGCCTACAGGTATGGCCGTAATATCTATGGTATACAAAGTCAGGGTAAGGCCAAGCAATCCATTGGTGATTTCGGGAATCAGGTATCCGATATCATCGAGCTGGGAGTATCCGTCCGTCTCTGCTATAGCGCCAAAATCAACCTGCATAAACACCTGGGGCAGATAATCCGGCGCACCTAGACCCGGATAGATGGGGTCTTCAATTTCGCCTGCAAAGCGAAAGGCGGCATAGCTGGTAGGCACATCCTGCCAGACTTTGAACCCGGCCTTCACCTGTTCAATTTCGTCAGGATGAAAGCCGCGTGGGCCGCTTTCAATGCGGAACTCAAGCCCCTCGCCCTGTTCGATAATACCGTTTTCGTTGGTATCGAACTCCTTGAAGGACCATGTGGCATATCGCAACTGCTGATTCAGATTAAATCCGCCCCTCGGAAAAAAACCGTAGGCGCGACCGGCGATGCCAACCATCACCAGCAACAGCACTGTCAACAAGGCCAGACGACGCATACCTATAGCCATCCGTCATTTCCTTTCATAAGCAACCATCTTAACCAGCATTCATACCTTCGCTTTACGACGAAGCCCTGCCATTGCCAACGCGGCAACGACCGCACCCAGCAACAAGGCGTCGCCCGCAAAACCACTGCCCGCACCACGCACCGGTGCGCAACCAAAGAAACGCACTTTTGGACGTGATTCCGGATTGATATATTCAAAGGCGTTAATTATTACGTCTTCACCGCCATCTTTATTACCACTGACAACAAACACATCAAGTAAGCCTGTCTGCGGCATGCCACCTATCGGGAAGCCAACGGTTATAGCCGTACCGTCCGGGGACACATCAAGAATCGGCATCAGCGTTTCACCGAAGCGCACTTCAAGAGCAGATGCATTGAAGAAATTCGTACCTTCCACCACTACCGGGAAGTCATCCTTGCGGCCTTGGGATGGAGTTACTCGCATAATCTTCGGACCATACACATCTGGGTTGTTCGTAAGTTTGAACAAGTCGGAGCGGCTCGCTTCGTCACCTGTGGTTTGATTACGCACCACCAGTGTAATGGGTTCCTGGGGCGTTCCATCTGCACGTGTACTAATCGTGATACTTATGGCGTCGTTCTTTGCGCCATTTACTGTCACATCATAGCCACTCATGGCCACCATGGGATTATTGCCAAAGTTCTTGCCGTGGATGATCAGGCTGTAGCCCTGTCCGGGCAGGGTCTGAATGGGCAATAGACGCTGCGAAGCCGACTCAATCATCAGCGACTGGGGACCTAAGGGACGTTCGCGCCCGGTAATGGTTCCGGAACGGCGCTTCTGGGTGCTGTGCGACCGAATCCAGTTCAGTCCACTGCCGTCCGCGCGCTGCGACGCTTTCGCACCATGCATATAATAGGAAACTGGCGGGTCTTTGAAGTAGGTAATGAAGCCTACGCCACGTTCCGCCCACTGGAATTCACGGAATTTCAGGTAGTCGTTACGCTCTTCACCCGGCAGATTCGCCCAGATATGGGGATCAGGCTCGGAGGGCGTGTTCGGGCCCCAGGAAACGATGCCTACCCGCAGATTGTCATTAATTTGCATCTCGCTCGAAGCACGAAGCACAACAAAGAAATCAGGGCCATTTTCGGGATCAGAAACCCGCGTGCCAAAACTGTCGTGAATCCACTGACGGTTGCGCGACTGTTCCGCAATCGGGATGGGGAAGTCCGTCGTACCCGGGGTGGAGAACACAAAGCGTATTTTCAGCTCGTCCGCAGTACGTCCCGAGAAGCGCGGAGGCGCATCCAGCGACAGGGGAATGTCAATGTCAGGATCGAACATGCCGTTACGGTTTTCCGGATGATTGTCGTTATCGCGATAGAGAGCAACGCCGCTGATCCGCTGATCAATATCCAGCGGCAACATGTCTGTCAACGGGTTGAAGGTGGCAAAATCGCCTACCTGATACAGTTCCACAGAGACTTCCTCCAGGAAGGAGGGGTCGCGCACCACGCGCCACGCACCATTGCGGGGCGTACCGCTCAACAGAACAAGTGTGTCCTCAGTATTGCTGGTAATTTCAAAACTTTCATAGCGTGCGTCAATCAGGAAGTCGCCGACAAGGGATCCTGGCGTCCAGCGCTGACCGGACGCACTAAAACCACGGTCGTAGCCCACACCACCGCTGCCAGCAGCTATGGTGCCACCCTCCCGGTTGGTAGCGATATTCAGACCGAGTGCAGGCACTGCAGCGCCGCCAATGTGAATGTCGCTCCAGTTCTGCGCCATGTCTTCAATGCGCAGCGGAATATTCGACATCAACATATCATGTCCATAATAGGGCGCAACGGGATCTTCTTCGCCATTGGCCTTTATGAACGCCTTGGGACTGGTGTTCACCGTCGGATAGAACTGGATACCTGCCTTGCGATAGCCATCGGCACGGGAAGGCAGCGTCGCCGGTACCACAGCGCGGAACTGCTGGAAGCGCGCAAGCTTATCTGAGGTACTGACGCTCACATAGAGGTCGCAGCCACCATAACCAGAATCCAAATCATCAACCGGCGGAAGTTCCCACTGGTTGCGCGGATACATGGTAAGCACCCACGCCTTGTCTTGCTCATCAATGATGCCATTACCGTCCATGTCGTTGGCGAGGCCATCGCCATTGAGATCAACGTATTCGGGTGCGCTACCCCAACGCAACCCTGTTACGGGCACGATACTATGCACCAAGGGCAGCGGAACATCGGAATACAAAGACAAATCCTGGCTGTTCAGGAATGCTACCGAACCTAAGCCAATACCACCCATATCGCCTCGCTCCCAGAGCAGTACACCGGAGTCAAGGCTTTGGTTGTCGTTGCCATCAGGATCAATTGGCCTTAAAAGTTCCGGCGTAAAATCTGGGCCCCAAAAGGCTACTACCATTTGCGCCAGGGTAATTGCATTGCCTTCCGTGTTCACCACAGGATCTCGACTACCACACGCGTTGATGCCGAGCATGGCAACATGACTGCTATTCGGCTCCGTTTTCTGCGTGAGCAGCCGCGCACCTACATCTTCCGGCGCCCAGTCCGTCAATGCCGGATACTGGCCTGGCTGCAGGAACCCCGGCCAGGTATCATAAACGGGCAACGACGGCGACTCAGGTGGCCGCGGATACGCTGTGGAGCGTGGGCCAGCAGGGGGCAAATCCATACCATACTTGAAGAACGGCGCGACTTCAAAGGCAAATTGACGGCGTCCCCAGCCCTGTGTGTACAATACATACGGCTCACCGAACAGCATCGTGGACGCCCTGAACTCCAAGGGCACAAACTTATAGGTGCTCACAACGTGACCGTTTGTAAATTTGCTTAGGTCCTGATCGAAACGGTCAAGCCACAAACTATACGTGTTACCCCTACGGTTTCTTATGGAAGAGTAACCAAAATTTAAACGTGCAATACTATAATCAGTGCTCATCACCGTCAAAGGATGGAAATTAAAGGTAAGATAGCGCTCCAAATCCTCCATGCTCATCAGGTCAAGGGAAGAATTGTAGGTTAACACCATATCATGCACTTCAACGCCCAAGCGATAGGGCTTCGCCGCAGTAGCATTGAGGGTACGTTCCGGCCACCACGGCTCATTGGGCATCCACCTGTCATCGCCATCTTCAAAACTAAGGTCTGTCATCTGACTCGTTGCCCAGATGCCACCTGTGGTCGCACCAGTAAATGGATCCACCCGCTTGGGCTCAATAAAAGCACGGAACTCTGCGCCATAAGTGGCACCCGTATTGCTTGCAGGCCTCAGCGAAACATCCCGGAAGCCACTATCAAAGCGGGTTATGATGTAGTAATCATAGGTAAACTCGCTGGCGAACTTCCCGTCTTCAGAAGGATCCGGGAAGATGTTGTTCGGCTGCGGCGAAATAAAATTCCAAGGAATGTCTCTGTCTGCATAAAATTCCAGGGAAACCTTCCACCACGGATCGCCGCCGCCCGGCGGGAAGGGAATATACTCCCATGGCGAAAGCAAATCACCGTACAACGGCTGGTCATTGTTAAATTCCACCCCGCCTGTTACTACGGGGGTCGGGGCCTGGAAATAGCCGTTATTATCAACATCGCGCCACAACCACGCGCCATTGTGGACAACGTGGTGGCCGAAAGTCGATCCTTCATCACGTCCGGAAATAATGGGCTTCAATGCATTCTTCGGATTGAAGCCGCCATTTCCTTCCGGCCCATACGGGTCTGCGCCCACATCCGTAAGGATAAGATCAACCTTGTAAACGAAGGCTCCTTCTTCGGGATCGCCTACCGCTCTTGTCGAATGCAGATTGACGCCAATTACGGAAGTCCATTCTTCCAACGGTAAAATCCGCCGTTTCTCAATGTACTCTGAAGCAAACATACTCATTAACTGTCCGGGCTTATTCCAGCGTGGACGTGTAAATTCTCCGGTGGGCACTGCCATAAAGGAGGTATGCTGCCAGAAATTGGGCGTTGGTATGTTACCCAGTTCTATGCCCAGCGCATCTCCCGGAAGATAGGGGCCGGACGGATCGTAAACGCCGAAAGACGAGCTGTACCACGCTTCTGCTTCAAGAATCTCTTGATCCTCTCCCCAGAAATCTGGAGTGTACTCGTCCAGATATTCAATCACACCTTCATCATCCACGGAAAAGGGCATCTCGCCAGTTTCGGGATCAATCATTTCCGCAATATGTACCTCCACGCCCATACTCAGTTGGCTGCGCCAAGTAGCGGTCGTGCGCACCGCAATGATGTATTCGTTCCCCTCCTGATCATCCGTTTCCGGGCCTGCCGTTGGCGTATATTCGGCCTCAAGGAAATTCACATCATAGAAAAGCGGTGCATACCCTTCAGTAATTGGAAGCGCTTCTGAATCACGGTCCCAGGAATTGCTAATAGTCACAAAATCAGAATTATTATCCCAGGTAAGCAGCAGGCCACCAGACACGAAATCTATGTCATCCGTATCTTCGTCAGCACTGTCTTCATCCTTGCCATCCCAAAAAAGCCCAAACTCCAGAATATCAGAGGTGTGAAGCGTCCTGGACACTGCATACTCCAGATTTCGATCATCGTCATCCTTATCGTTGACAAGCGTATAAACGAGCCGTTTAAGGTCGCGTGGTGCAAACTCATCTTCACCATACTTCATGACGATGCGCATGAGGGGCACCCAATCATGTAATGGCAGCAGGCCTTCCTTGTCCCGAACCATGCTGACTATGTCAAAGGATGCCGTGGGCACATCTTCCTCTTCGCCTTCGCCTTCATTTTCGCCTTCAGTCGGGTCGCCGCCGGAGGGTCCTTCACCGGCATCACCGCCTAATTCGCCCGAATATTCCCAGGCGCCCATGTCGTGGTCGTCGTCCTGGGGACGCTCCACACCGACAATGTCAGCACCGGGTGCGCCGGCATCAATACCGGCATCAATACAAGGTGAATCTTCCAGCAGGTACATATCGCCATTGGCAAGGTCACGGAAAAGCGGGTCTTCATCAATATTGCCCTGGCCTTCAACACCGCCTTGAACATTGCTGTAGGTAACTATGGGCGCGGCATTATCCGTGTTCTGTATGGCATCGGTATTGGAGTAAATAATGCAGTTTGTAATGGTGGGCGTGGCAGCCGCCGTCATATTGTGAATGGCATGACCGAAGTTGCTTGCGAAGGTGGTGTTCCAGATTGCAGGAGAACCCCCTTCAATGGCGATACCCGCGCCGGAAGCGTCATCGCCGGCGGCATTGCCATACACAAGGCAGTTAGCAACAAGCGCATCTGCAGCCAGCATCAACGCACCGCCCTCACCACCTGCGCGGTTCAACGTGAAGCGGCAATTGAGGATTTGAGAACCAGCCTCCGGCAGTGCTACAGCGCCACCCACACCAGTGGCTAAATTGTCACGGAAGGACACGGTGTCCAGAATGAGGGCGCCGCCTGCGATAGCCCCGCCATCGCCATCAACAGCAAAGTTGCCCAGAAAAGCACTCTGTGACACGCCAACCGTAGAGTTCACGTTGTAAATCGCGCCGCCCTGCGGTGCGAAATTACCATCAAAGACAGTGTTGTAAACAGAAAGCGCGGCTTCGATATTGGCAATGGCGCCGCCTCGGTTACGCTTGAAGGCGCTGTCTTCAATGACAACAGCGTCCGTCGCCCCGTTTGCAAGGGCGATCTGGGAGGAATTGGAAAACTCGGTGCGCCGCACGGTCAACGTGCCGCCCTGGTTCACAATACCAGCCTCATTCGCTCCCCACGTGGGCGTATCCCAAAAGGCCAGATCGTCGGTGTCGCCAAAATAGCTGTCTGTCAGGATCAGCACCGAATCCGTTAATTGCAACGCCACTTCATTCATACCAAAAGCACAATTGCGAATTTTCATGGATACCGCGCCAATATTCATGCCGCCATTGACAACGACAAAGCCGTCAAGCACAGTATTATTGGCGCCTTCTACAGCGATGCGCTCGTTGTTACCGTCAATGCGCGTGGCATTCTGGAAAATGTCCCGTTCCGACTTGTCATTTTCAACGCCAATAAATCCACCGTACATGCGCACACCGGACTTCATGGTCACCGCCGTCGTTTCATCAGAACCTTCTTCAAGGTATGTACCCGTTGCCACCCAGATTTCATGGTTGCTCGAAGCCACCGCCAATGCCTGGGCAATTGTCCTGAAGGGCGATGTCCAGCTGGTGCCGTCCTGCACGGGATAGGGTGAATCAGCGGAAACGTACCAGATGGTGTCCGGTTCCGGGTCCAAGCCATCGTCCTCGCCTTCGCCTTCTTCGTCATCAGGAACCACCTGCGGACGGTATCCCGCTATAACGTCCTTGATTTCGCGGATGGTGCGCGCATTGTCCGCAGGCGCATACTCGCCGACATAAGCGCCGGTTGGCTCCCCTGCATACTCAATGTCCGGATTGGAAAACAGATAGACCTGGGTGTCCAGTTGGAACGTATCGAAATCAAATTCCTGATAAGTCATGATGGAAACGTAACGCCGGTCATTGTCCCCTACCCAGCGCCAACCAGTGGAGTATTCATAGAGACCGCCTTCAGGAGGCGCAGGCGCCTGTTCCTGGGCTCGGCTATGATGACAGCCAAGGTTATGACCGATTTCATGAATCAGCGTCGAATCCGCGTACTCAACAGAAACAACCGAAAAGCCCAACTCCGGCATACCTGATTCCTGGATCAATATCCACGACACCCCTGCGAGACCGGAACCGCTGACCGCAGCAAGATTCATGAGGACGACAAGGTCCGCCCCGTAGGTTTCCCGCAGCGTGTGCGCTTCAGTAATAAAATCCTCGGTATCCAATTCTAAGGGATTGAAACTTTCCGTGAAGGTCAGATTATCAAGATCGGAATAATAATCCAGCGACTCCTCGTAATCAACCATCTGTGCATGTACAAGACGCAACCGCATGTCCACATCGCTGTCTTGCAGCGTATCGTTGCCGCGCTGAAACGCTTGAGACAACACATTGTGAATACCCGTGCGATTGGAGCGCGCCCACAAATCCGCCGCAGGCGTATACACGACCAGAACGTCAGTGATCACACTGTCGCCAACCGCAGGCTGCGCTGGCGCTGGCGCACGGTCAGACAAAGGCAAATCCACGGGAAGAGTTCGTGGCGCAGAGGCACTTGGCGCCCGTAAATCCTGCACGCGAAATTCCGAAACAAAGTAACGACCAGATGCGGGGTCCTGGGCAATGATATAAATAAAACCTTCGTCAAGAGCCTCCACCCGCAACAGTACGCCGCCTGCTTCGTCCACGGACATGAGCAGGTGACCGTTTTCACGATCAGCAAGACGACCGCTGAACGACGAGACGCCGAGCAGGTTTTCGCTGGAACGCTCCACACCCGCCACATACGCAACGTCATCAAAGAGATCGAGAGAAATGCCGTCAGCATCTTTGCTCTCCACTATGGAAGTAAGTACAGCGGCATTGAAGGCTACCTCCCGCCGTCGCAGGCCGATACTTTTAGCATCGGCATCGGCAGCCACCGCTTCATCGCCTACGCCGTATACCAGCACAGGCGCAACGTCCGCCTGAACAGGAGCGGCCGCTTCTGATGGAACCGTAAAGGTTGCGACGCCGGCAAACACGCCAACAGTAAGCGTCAACACTAGGGCAACTATTATACAGCGGTTCCCCTTCACTGATGAGACAGGACCGAAAATCATTTCCTCACTCCCATCCTAATTTGGATTTCAACAGCCACAATTTGCATGGTACTCTTTACAATTTGAACTCATTATCGCATAATTAAAATCTATCGTCAAGTACATTCAGCACAGTGACACATGATAGCACGAAAACAATACTGAAATGCAACGACGCATTATTCTACCACACCGGTAAACTCTTGACAAGTTATTGTAAATTATGGCAACTTTTCGTCTCAATGTCAACTAAAATTTTTTATCCGTTCAAAAAAAGTTGCTGCACGATCGCTCTGCGTCCTGTATTTGCAAGTCATTTGTTGCACTAAAAACCCAAAGTACATGCGCCGTGAGTTGCTGAGGATACGTCAGAATGTCTCGCTGTTTTCCCATTGTGACGCGCACACCCAGGTAAAGAACCCGCACCTACAGAATCAGATTCCATGATGACAACGGAACCGTCCACGACGATTTTAGGCCTTTGCCGTTGCCTGGCTGACAATTTTTTGTAAGTTTGCCACTAACCACAAAAAGCACAAGAAACACAAAAAGGCAAAGACACGAAACCTGAAAGGCTTTTTCAATGTTCGCGTTGATCAACCCCTCCAGGGTTTATTTGCGCTGGTTGCTTGACTTGACACAGGGGCGTTGCCCCTGGATTGAATGCACCCTTCAGGGTACTATCGGATAACAGCCGTTGGTTAGTCAGATGACAGACAAGTATCTGTTGCGCCGCAAGCATCACTTCTTCCGGACAAAGTTCCGGAGGAAACATTGAGCCTTACCATTACAGGGCTGACAATTTTTTTTAAGTTTGCCATTAACCACAAAAAGCACAAGAAACACAAAAAGGCAAATCTGATTTCGCATCTGCGCCACAAGCACCCTTCCTTTTCTTGTTCCCCAGCTATGCGTGGAAACACATCGGCGCTCAGCGTTCCCAACCATTTCGCATCACCTTTCTTCAGCCAATCGCTGCCAATATCGGTCAAAGAGCGTAATCACAAATGGCGGGCTTCCTCCTCGCTTCACCCACCCAACAATATCCGATTTATGGGGGTTCAACGCGATCCATCTACGATAGCAATATTGGATAAATAAAAAAAAGCGCCCCGAAAACACTTCGGGACGCATCACAATCAAAGATTAGTTACAGGGTATCTTTATACTGCCTGTTAGCTTAGTACTGCGCAACGCGAACGTCGGCACCGCCACCGCCAGTAGCGCCGCCACCAGCACCGCCAGCAGCACCGCCAGCACCACCAGCCAGCGTTCCGCTGACAACACTTACGGTCGGCGTTTCAGTCGTTGCAGGTGCTTCGCTGTCATCGGCAGCAATTGCGAAACCAGTGACCACACAGGTTAACAATACCAGCCCGACAACCCACCCCATAACGCTTTTGCTCATCTTCATTTCGTAAATCCTCCTTTGTTATAAAGGCTTTCTATGACCAGATCCGAGTGTAAACTCTACTCCATAAACTTACTACCTGAGTCAATTCTACCAGAAACATAGTCAAAAGTCAAGAACTTTTTTGATCCGTTGCATCTTCTTTCGCTTTCAAGCGCAAAAAGACGCCTGCAAAAAATCGAATTACACAGTATTTGCATACTCAAGAAGGACATCAATTACCCTATCCTGCTGCACCTGCGTCAATTCTGGATAGATCGGCAGGGCCAACACTTCGTCACAGGCGCCCTCGGCGTTAGGACATGCGCCTTCCAATACGCTGTAGGGCGCAAAGCAGGGTTGTTGGTGAAGGGGTATGGGATAAAACACACCGCAGCCAATCTGTTGGGCAATCAGGTGCTGGCGTACTTTGTCGCGTTCAGGGATACGCACCACATACTGATGATACACATGAAAACATTTCTCGTTTACCACGGGCGTTTTTATTACAGTATTCGCAGAAAGCCGCTGCGAATAATACTGTGCCCGCGCACGACGCATCTTGTTCCATTTTTCAAGGTGACGCAATTTAACATTGAGCACCGCAGCCTGTATGGCGTGCAGGTGGCTGTTCACGCCCACGGCCACATGTTTGTACAATGCCGATGCGCCGTGGCACCGCAGCAGGCGCACCTGGGCAGCAGTCGCATCATCATTTGTAAGTACGGCGCCACCCTCGCCGGCAGCGCCCAGGTTTTTGGTGGGATAAAAACTGCATGCCGCCGCATCACCCCAATTCCCGGCGGAAACGCCATCATACTTCGCACCCAACGCCTGCGCCATATCCTCGATAATCAGCAAACCATGCCGCTGCGCAATTTCCCGAATCGCAGGCATGTTTACGCATTGGCCAAAAATGTGTACCGGCATAATAGCGCGGGTGCGCGACGTGATCAACGCTTCAATACAGTCAGGGTCCATATTAAACGTATCGGGGCAAATGTCCGCGAACACAGGAATGCCACCGGCATTCACAATGGCGCCCGCCGTGGCAAAAAAGGAAAAGGGAGTCGTGATGACTTCATCGCCCGGACGCAGTTGCAACGCTTTGAGTGCAAGAAACAGCGCATCCGTACCCGACCCCACGCCAACGGCATGTTTCACCCCTGCAAAATCGGCTAAGGCACTTTCAAAAGCATCCGCGTGCGGTCCCCCACGGAACATCTGGCTTTCAAGCACATCCAGTACGGCGGCATCCACTTCTTCCTTGATGGTTGCATATTGGGCACGTAAATCGAGCATGGGTACTTGCATAGGAAGTTGACTTTCTTCTCAAAACGTAGACGCGGCATCCCTGCCGCGTTCTGACAATGTTAAGGACTCGTAGGAATGTTTGGGCGAATATGATTCGTAACAACTCCCGTGTTGGTATGAAACAATCTTAGAAAAAATGGGGACTGTTCCCGTCGCAATTTCAAATATTGACTGAGGGAATAATGAATGCCTGATTTCATGCAATATCCGGTTTCTCGCAGCAAGGGCCAGGCGACGGAACTGTCCCCGATTTTTTCGGGCGTGTGTGTCAAAGCCGCAAAAAAGCGGGGACAGCCCTGGCGCATTGAGGCCAACGTGCGATTTGTAGCACTTGTATGCGCCGAGGGCAGTCCCCATTTTTTGCTTACCATTCATAGTCGTTCTGGGTTGCGGATTACGCCCGCGTTGGTATGAAAACATCTTAACCGCTAGCTGGTTACGCTTTAGCACCACGTCTGTCTATAACACGAACCGCCTTGCCAACGGACCGCTCCAGTGTTTTCGGGGCAACCAGTTCAACATGGGCGTGAATGCCAGCAACGGTCTGTATTTTGCGATCTATGCGGTTACGCAGGTCTTGCATATCGCTCATTTTATCAGAAAATTCTTCAGGACGCACTTCCACCTTCACCGTAACCTGATCCAGCGCAGCGGGACGGTCCAACTCAATAATATAGTGGGGTGCTGTCCCTTCAACCTGCAACAAGGCCTCTTCGATCTGCGACGGGAACACATTTACACCACGAATGATTAACATGTCGTCTGTACGCCCCATAACCCGGCTCATGCGGCGCGTGGTGCGCCCGCAAGCACAGGGGGCCACTTCCAGCGCGGCAATATCCCGCGTACGATAACGAATCATGGGCAGGGCCTGCCGTGTCAGAGCCGTAATCACCAGTTCACCGTATTTTCCGTCTTCGACAGGTTCGAGGGTCTCCGGGTCCACACACTCAACGAGAAAGTGGTCTTCCTGAATGTGCATGCCGTCACGGGCGGCGCATTCGCCACTGACGCCCGGCCCGATAATCTCAGACAGACCATAATTGTTGAAAGCCAATAAATCCATTTCAGCTTCTATCTGCCGACGCATGTCTTCCGTCCACATTTCACCGCCAAAAAATGCGAAGCGCAACGGCAACGTTCGGGGGTCCACATCCATGCTGCGGGCTACTTCGGCGATATTAAGCGCATAGCTGGGCGTACAAATAAGCGCATCGGGCTGCAAGGCCTGTATCAGTTGGATTTGGCGTACCGTGTTTCCGGATGCTGCCGGCACAATGGCAGCGCCAACTTCTTCAATTCCGTAATGCAACCCAAAACCGCCCGTGAATAGGCCATAGCCAAAAGAGACCTGAGCCGTATGCACCGCACGCAGTCCACCAGCAACCAAAAAACGCGCACAAAGCCGCGCCCACATTTTAAGATCGTCCCGTGTGTAGCCCACGAAGGTCGGCAATCCTGTAGTGCCAGACGACCCATGAATACGGGCAAGCTCAACACGGGGTACAGCGCATAATCCCATCGGGTAATTGTCGCGCATATCCGTCTTTGTCGTAAAGGGCAACCGACACAAATCATCCAGCCCACGTATTGCATCCGGTGTAATCCCGCTCTGGTCGAAAAACTTTTTGTAAAAGGGCACATTCATTGCCCGTTTAACCGTTTCCCGAAGACGAACAATTTGCAGCGCCTCCAGTTCCGAACGGGGCAGGGTCTCTTCTGTGTCTAATATTTTGTTATCAACAACAAAGGTGCTCACGGATCTGGCCTCTCAATGTTTTGTTTTTAGAACAGGTACGCTATTGTCGCCGATTACTGACGGGCCAGTGCATACAATTCCACATCGGCAATAACACTGATGTCTTTTCGCTTTAACGCTTCGATAGCGGCGTCTGGATTGTCAAAGCGAAACACCAGCACCGCCTTGTCGCCATTGCGGAAGGTGAAGGCGTACATGTATTCAATATTGAGGCCTTCGGATTCAATGGCTTCAAGGATCAAGGCCAAACCGCCCGGCCTGTCTTCGACTTCGGTGGCCACCACTTCCGTCACGTTTACCACTGCGCCCGACTTTTCGAGTACCGCCTTTGCCTGCTGCCAATCGGGCACAATCAGGCGGAGGATGCCGAATTGCTGGGTATCGGCAAGGGACAGGGTTAGGATATTGATGCCGGCATCCGACAGGAGACGGCAAGGCTCACTCAAGCGCCCCGGCTTGTTTTCGAGAAACATGGATAATTGATGAATCTTCATTGGCTGATCTCCATAGTACGAACAAAGGAACATAAAAGACTTCAGAGACATAAGGGACAAAAACTGACAAAATAAAGTGTCCCGGAATTCCTACTTCTTTCGTTGGTCAAGTACGCGCTTGGCTTTGCCTTCACTACGTTGTATCGTGTTGGGCTCCACCAGCCGCAGTTTGACACGAATGTTAATGATGCGTTCAATAGACTCCGAGAGTTTATGCTGAAGTGATTCCATGGCGCTGACCTTGTCGCTGAAAACCTCCGGCGTCACCTCCACCTGCACCTCCACATCATCCATCGTGCCGTCATTGGTGAGCACAATCTGGTAATGAGGTGCGGCGCCTTCCACCGCAAGCAGCGCTTCTTCAATCTGGGACGGATATACATTTACGCCACGAATGATGAACATGTCATCGCTGCGCCGTGATATGCGGCGGATGCGGCGGATGGTGCGTCCGCAAGGACAGGCTTCCGTCTGCAACGAAGTGATATCTCGCGTGCGATAGCGAATCATGGGCATGGCCTGCTTGCTCAGCGTGGTCAGCACCAGCTCACCCTCGGCGCCATCCGGCAAAGGCTGTAAGGTTTCGGGATCAATGATTTCCGGATAAAAATGGTCCTCAAAGATATGCAATCCGTGCTGCTCGCAACACTCGCTGCCCACGCCTGGACCGATGATTTCGGAAAGTCCGTAAATGTCATAGGCCTTGATATTCGCTTCCGGCTCAATGCGCTTACGCATCTCCTCCGTCCACGGTTCCGCACCAAATACGCCTGCCTTCAACGGCAGCGCTTTCAAGTCAACACCGAGTTCAGGGGCGCGCTCCAAAATACGAAGGAAATAACTGGGCGTGCAGCACAAGGCAGTCGTGCCAAAATCCTTCATCAACATGATCTGACGATCCGTGTTGCCGCCGCTAATGGGAATCACTGTTGCCCCCAGCGCCTCCGCGCCATAATGCGCCCCCAGGCCGCCGGTGAATAAACCATAGCCGTAAGCGTTCTGAATGATGTCGCCCTGGTCAAGACCACAGGCGGCAAAGGTGCGCACAATAACACTTGCCCAGACCTGCAAATCCTCGCGGGTATAGGCCACCACAATGGGTTTTCCGGTGGTGCCGCTTGACGCATGCAGCCGCACCACTTCGCTCATGGGACTGGCAAACAGGCCAAAGGGATAGGTGTCGCGCAGGTCCACCTTGACCGTAAAGGGCAACAACGCAATATCAGCCAGCGTCTGAATGGCGGCAGGCGCAATCCCGCGTTCATCCATACGCTGCCTGAACAGCGCCACATGATCATACGCTCGCTGCACAATGGCCTTGAGCCGATGCAACTGCAACTGCCGCAACTGCGTTACTGGTAAGTAGTCAGGCGCACTGACCGGGTGAAATGCACACCCGGCATCATGCCAGAATTCGTTCATGAAAATATCCTTTATCTATTTAGTTCCTGGGTTGCAGTTGCTTTCTTCGTTAACGCGGGTGTTGCCCGCAACCCAAATTATACACAAAAGCAAGCACCACCCACGTCATTCCGTTTTTTTCGGGCGACTATCCGAATACACTGCTTAGCGCTTAAAACACCATTTATTCGTTATTACCGGCTTCGCGAAATTAACTTGCCCGAAAAAGACCGGAATCCATAACGTAACATAAAGGCTTTGCGGTGCCAGTAGCAGGTTCACAAATTCAAGTTCTTTTTTGATCGCGGTTTCCAACCCATAAAGTAGAAAGTATATACAACCATTAGCCAAAGGACAAAACAACTGTCTTTTTGCGATCCTCCATAGAGGGCGCGTATCATGTCTCCCATTGAAAAGCAACCAAAAGGATGGCAATATGAAATTCCCATTAGCCGTGTACATCTTTGCATTTGCGGTACTATCTCTAATGCCGTGTGTTCAAGGGCAGCCCGCATTCTTGCCTGGTGATCGGGTGCTGTTTGAGGCCCATAACTGCTACCCCTATCACGGCCTCTGGAATAATCGCATTGATAAGGCGCTCGCTGCTGGATTTCCACTCGCCATAGAGATTGATGTCATGTGGCATGTCAATAAGGAAACTGGTGAAGGCCGCCTTGTGGTGGCACACAGTGAACCCCTCAGCGGCGAAGAGCCCACGCTGAAAGACTACTTTTTTGAGCGGATACGCCCCATCATGGAAGAAGCGCTGGCAGCACGGGATACCACAAACTGGCCGCTGATCACGCTGAACATAAACGACATTCGCAGTAATCAGCCAGAAGCGTTCGAATCTGCAAAGCAACTTGTTGCGTCCTATGAAGCATGGCTGTGTACCACAATCAAAGGAGCAGCGCCGGACCCGCCCGCGCCCATAGATATAAAGCCACTTCTCGTTCTCGCAGGTGGCGGACGCCAGGAAACAACATATTTTTATGATGCCGTGCCAGCAGGGGAAACCCTACATATTTTCGGATCAGGAAATCCCCAGAAGGCCGCAGATAATTTCCGGCGCTGGATCAACTATTCGTGGAGCGCCGTGGAGCCTGAAGGGCAACGCAAAGCAACAGAATGGAACGACGAAAAGGCAACACGGTTACAGAACCTTGTAATGGACGCGCACAAACAAGGCTACTGGATTCGGTTTTATTCCCTCAATGGGCATCCCATGGCCGCCACTGCACGGCTCGGACTCAGCCCCGGATACAACTTTGGCGATCTTGAAAAAGTCAGACTACGCTGGGAAGCCGCCGCCAAAGCAGGTGTGGACTTCATCGCAACCGATCAGATAGAGGAAGCAAAGTCCTCTGTGTTCAAAAGATAGCATGATTTTTATTTGTAATTATCGTGCATTTCTCCCTGCCTACTAACTTAAATTCTGTCCTATCGCAGACAGGCTTCCGGAAAATTTCTTTCGCCTTTTCGTCGTAACATCCTGCTATCCTTATATACCTACCGGTAGACAGGCCTTTTACTGCAAAAAATTACACAAAACCCCTGTAAACATGGTAAAATTATGATGAGTCAGGTGAAAATGCAGGTACGTTAAATCTTATCATTTCGCCTGTCATCAGCAGTTAGATATAGGACGTTTCTTAGGTGTACTGAAAGTTGAAAACGGAAAGAAAAAAAGACAGTTTTCGGGGAATGTACCCGATAGCGAATTTGTTTCCTAGATAGGAACGAAAAAGTTTAATCAACACACGGAATCACAACGGTGGTTCTGTTAGGCCTTTTGACTCGCCCTGTACGTCTAGTGCAGGAATAAGCGAACCTGGTTTAACCAGGCAAAAGCGGGACCGTAGCAGGTTTCCCCCCCACTTCCTCCCCTCCCCTTCCCCTGCCGCGGTCCCGCAATTTTTTTGTGCATAATCCCCTTTGCTGTCTTGCCCTTTGCGTTGATAATATCTTTTAGGTTTAGCTGCATTCACTCACAACATATCCCGCCATCCATGTGCCCCGATAAGGGGCACAAAACGGCAGGACAGGCCGGGTTGACGGGTGAAGGTATCGTTGTCCTCACGGATAACCGTGATAAGCTGCTGGACGTCGGTTCTGCCCACGGGTGCTACCAGTCTGCCGCCAGGCACAAGTTGTTGCTGTAACACTTCCGGGATGTCTGGGGCACCCGCGGTCACGAGGATGGCATCATAAGGTGCTTCTTCCGGATAACCCAGTGTGCCGTCGCCAACCACCACAGTGATATTGTCGTATTCCAACGCTTGCAGCCGCTGACGGGCGGTGTCTGCAAGTAGTGTGTGGCGTTCCATAGATACCACCCGCCCGGCGATTGCCGCCAACACCGCCGTCTGATATCCGGAACCCGTGCCGATTTCCAACACATGCGCCCACGGTTTCAGCATGAGCATTTCCGTCATAACGGCCACCATATACGGCTGCGATAGGGTCTGGCGGCAGTCTATGGGCGCAGGATGATCGAGATAAGCGTCTGCCTGCCTTTCCGCTGACAGGAATAGATGACGCGGCACCTTGCGCATGGCGGCAAGTACATCCGGGTTCTCCACACCCCGCGCCACGATCTGGCTTTCCACCATTCGGTTGCGCGCTTCCTGCTGCGCTTGTATATCTGTTTTGGAATACATGCAGCGCCTTTCCTGTACAGTTGCAATTTACTCAGATCTCAGTGATCCCCAGTTTTAACTAAGTAGGCAGTTCTTTCAATTTATCCAAGG
>CAZBNU010000033.1:0-28123 GCA_964493075.1 uncultured Nitrospirales bacterium
TGGACGCAGTGGACAGGTGTGGCGACAGCAGCCCGGAAAGCCAATCCTGATACCAAGAGGCGGTAAAACTTCCGTAGCGTTCAAGACCCCGGCGCCCCCCAAAGGCGTTACTGTTAAGTTTGAACTGAGCAACCCACCCGACGGGCTTGCCCTGGAAGACATTCAATTCACCCCCGAAGGGATCGCCTTCCTCATCACAGCTGATGAAAACGCGCCCGCACCTGGCTACGAAGACAACCTTATCGTAAACGCCACACTGGAACGCCCGGCAGCAAAAAAAGGCGCTCCCAAGAAACAGGACGTGGTTTCTCTCGGCGTCCTGCCCGCCATTCCCATCAGGATAACGGAATAGTATCTCGTTATCTTGGGAGCAGAGACGCAGACCCACGGGCAGAAGCCGTTCGCAGACGTCCGTAAGTCATTCGCAGACTTCCGTATGCCGTTCACAGACTTCCGTATGCCGTTCACAGACGTCCGTAAGTTATTCACAGACGTCCGTAGGGCGCCAATGCTCGTTACGTAATTGGATTTCGTAACGCACTTATCCGCGAAATTGAATTTCGCGATCCCGCGCTATCGCGCGGGAGAAGAGAGAGTAGAGTGTTACTGGGCAAAGGGTAAAAGGGTAATAGCAAAAAGTGCTACGGCGTACGCGAAACACGGAAGCCAAGGCTGGTCCGAGAGTCCGCGAAAGTGCCGAGGCGGGACGCGGAACGACAGTCGAGGACCCAGGAGTTCCAAAAGCCGCCACGAAGCGCCCGGAGAGAGCCGCGAGGCGCATCCACCCAGGCGCTGCCATTTACAGGCGCGCCCGTGTAGTTGTCATGCCAATCATCTTCGCACCACTCCCACAGGCTGCCGATCATGTCATAAAGTCCAAAGGCGTTCGGCAACTTCCCGCCCACAGGCTTGCTGCCATAAGGACTGTTGTTGCGGTCCCACCAGGCATAGTCGCCTATCTCCAAGAGACTCAAGTCATCCCCCCAGTAGAAGCGCGTTGTCGTACCCGCCCGGCACGCGTATTCCCACTCCGCCTCACTGGGCAGGCGCACCGTGGCAGGACCCTGGCTGGTGTTCGCGATATGGGTGTTCAATGCCGCAATGAAATTCTGCGCATCATCCCAGGATACAAAATACGCGGGATAGGTATCACCCACGCCATATAAGGCAGACGGCGCCCTGCCCGGCCACGAACCCATTACCGCCAGCCACTGCTGCTGGGTCAACTCATACTTGCCCATGTAGAAATCCTGAGACAATGTTACCGAATGCTGCGGGTCTTCTTCGGCTAAACTGTCCTGCTCGCCCGAATACCGGCCCATCAGGAATGTGCCCGCAGGAATATATACCAGCACCAGGGGCACACCACCGGGTAGCAGGATGGTAATTTCCTCATCAGGTTCTCCTTCAACCTCGACGGGTTCGCAAGTGACACTGATGGTACGATCTGCTACACCTTCGTTACCAGCACTATCAATTACGCTGTATACAAGTACATATTCACCTGATGTTTCTGAATAAGGCGTATTGAAGTCATCTTCAATATCTGAAAGCGTACTGTTAACATAGATTTGTTCTGCGGAAACCCAAATACGGACCCCCATATCTTCTGGTAACAGTACTGTACCCAGGTCTCCATCACATAGATCTATGACCGATGCCAAACCCTCTTCTTTGTAGGCTATGCAATCTTCCAGCAGTACTTCATCCTCGCCAGCTAACGTAATCACAGGAGGAGTGACATCAGGATTACACGGATCGGGTTCGCCTTCCCCTTCTACGGGTTCGCCTTCGACAGGCCACCATGTAGTAGCATTACCGGTACTTCCAGAAACAGGAATATTGACCAAAAGGCCCTCTGCATCAGTAGCATCATTGTTTGCAGGTATCTCCTGCGCAAACACCGAAAAGAAGCCGCTGCAACCCAATATAGCGACTACGGAAGTAATCACAAGGGTGATACCCATTATGAGCGAAAACCGTACCGTACCCATAGTTTTGTCTCCTCTGTATGTTGCCATGCGATGCTGCCGCTCAATTACAAAACAGCAAATATCTGCACTTCGTATCGTCTGGTATATTATCATCTTTTTAAGAGGTTTGACAAGATGTCAGCAGGCCACGTTTTATTCCATGATATCCCCTCCAGTTGTGGTTCACCATCTTCGAGGAGCATTCCGACTACTTCCCGTTAATTCGCGACGAGTTCATCAATGGTTTCGCCTTGGGAATGGGCGCCGACAAATCCAGAAACATAGCCCACATACAAACCGGTATCGGGACATTTTTCAATGACTGCGGTATCGTCTTTCATACTGGTGTGCCTTGTGTCCTGTTTTACGTATGTTGTGCTGACTCAATATTATGACAGCATTGACATACTGTGCAACCGTAAGGCTTATTTTTGTAATCGGTATGGTAATCGCCCTTATTTATGTGTAAAATAGCATCCTTCACGTGTTGCTTTCTTTCCTGTGGGGCATTGAACCTTTCGCTTTAACCACTACTGCAAGAGAACCTTATGAATACGGAACATGTAATCAAAATTGCATCTGAAATGAAATTGGCTCCCGGTCAGGTCAAGACGGTGGCGACCTTGTTTGCCGATGGAGGCACCATCCCCTTTGTGGCGCGGTATCGGAAGGAGGCGACAGGGTCGCTAGACGAGGTGGCGCTGACAACGATCCGAGACCGGCTGGATCAGTTGGGCGAATTGGATAAACGGCGCGATGCCATTGTGAAATCGTTGGAGGAACGAAACCTGTTGTCGGAGGAATTGAAGAATAAAATTGCGGCAGCGGATGCGATGGCGGTGTTGGAAGACATCTATCTGCCTTATCGTCCGAAGCGACGGACACGGGCGACCATTGCGCGTGAGAAGGGTCTGGAACCGCTGGCGTTGGCGATTCTGGCGCAGGAACTGGACGATGTACACAAGGAAGCAGCAACTTATGTGGATTCGGAGAAGGGCGTGGCGGATGTTGCGGAGGCGCTGCAAGGGGCACGGGACATCATCGCGGAACTGGTGAGTGAAGACGCCAACGGGCGGGCACAGATGCGTTCCCTGTTTCTTGAACAAGGGGAATGTGTCGCCCGTGTGGTGAAAGGCAAGGAAGAAGAGGGCGCGAAGTTCAAGGACTATTTCGACTGGTGTGAACCGGCGGCAAAGGCTCCCTCCCACCGTCTGCTGGCCATGTTCCGTGGAGAGAATGAAGGGGTATTATCCCTGTCTATAACGCCTGAGAAAGAGGCCGCGGTTACGTTGCTTTCCGGGCTGTTTGTGAAGGCGCAAAACGGCGCGGGCGAACAGGTCGCGCTGGCCGTGGAGGACAGTTACGGTCGCCTGTTGGGGCCGTCCATGGAAACGGAGGTGCGGGCGGAATTGAAGAGACGGGCGGACACGGAAGCCATCCGCATTTTCGTGGAGAACCTGAGGGAACTCCTGCTGGCGTCGCCGCTGGGCCGGAAGAAAGTGCTTGCCCTCGATCCGGGGTTTCGAACGGGGTGTAAACTGGTGTGTCTTGATGCACAGGGGAAACTGATTCATGACGATGTTATTTATCCGCACACCGGCGACAATGCGGCGCAGACTGCGGGCAAGAAAGTGAAAACGATCTGTGAAGGCTTTGGCGTGGAAGCGATTGCCATCGGCAACGGCACGGCGGGTCGCGAGACCGAGGCGTTTGTGCGCGGGCTTGGACTGGACGCTTCCATACCCGTGGTCATGGTGAACGAATCCGGCGCATCCATCTACTCCGCGTCCGAAGTAGCGCGTGAAGAATTTCCCGACAAAGACTTGACTGTGCGCGGCGCGGTCAGCATTGGCCGCCGGCTCATGGACCCGCTGGCGGAACTGGTCAAGATTGATCCCAAGTCCATCGGCGTGGGCCAGTACCAGCATGATGTGGAACAAGGCGCACTGAAACGAAGCCTTGAAGACGTGGTGATGAGTTGCGTCAACGGCGTCGGCGTGGATGTGAATTCGGCAAGCAAACAACTGCTGATGTATGTGTCCGGACTGGGGCCGCAACTGTCCGCGAACATTGTGGCGTATCGCAACGATAACGGTCCTTTCGAGACACGGACGCAACTGAAGAAAGTACCGCGCCTGGGACCGAAAGCCTTTGAACAGGCGGCCGGGTTCCTGCGCATACCGGGCGGCAAAAATCCCCTCGACGCGAGTGCCGTGCATCC
Organism: uncultured Nitrospirales bacterium; assembly: GCA_964493075.1. GTDB lineage: Bacteria > Hydrogenedentota > Hydrogenedentia > Hydrogenedentales > CAITNO01 > SLFT01. The sequence continues at coordinate 4,195 of CAZBNU010000033.1, forward strand.
TGAAAGTTACGGGCTGGTGGATGCCATGGCGAAGGACGCGGGCTGCAAGGTGAAAGACCTGATACAAGACACGGCAACACGCAACGCCATCAAACTGGAGAAGTACGTAAACGAAAAAGTCGGCCTACCCACCTTGCGGGACATCATGAGCGAACTGGCAAAACCCGGCAGAGACCCGCGCCAGCAGTTTGAGGTATTCAGTTTTGCGGAATCGGTAAACACCATGGAAGACCTGTCGCCGGGGATGCGGCTGCCCGGCATCGTCACCAACGTCACCGCCTTCGGCGCGTTTGTGGACATCGGCGTGCATCAGGACGGACTCGTCCATATCAGTCAACTGGCCGACCGCTTTATCAAAGATCCCAACGACGTTGTAAAAGTCCAGCAAAAAGTCATGGTCACCGTCATGGAAGTGAATATCCCCCTGAAACGCATTTCCCTGTCCATGAAAGGAAATCCCTCGCAACCATCCACAAGCGAGAGAAAACCAAAACCCAAAGCGAAAAGTGATGCTTTGCCGCCAGACTTTCTTCACCAACTGTCAGAACGGTTCAAGAGATAAATATTTTTATGGTTTTCTTTTCCCGAGTTCTTTACGAATAAAAAATGGATCTTTTCGCATATTCAATATAGCGGCAACAGATACTACTTCCTTCTGGATGTCGTAATATATGGCATAAGGGAATCGCTTGGAAAGCATTCGAAAGAAACCGAAATAACGGGGATGAATGCCAGCATAAAATGAAAGGGCGTCCAGATCAGCAAGTAAAGAATCAATAAAATAATAGCCCAGCCCTGATTCTTTCGATTCGTAAAACACAAACCCGGCCTCTAGGTCTTGGGCTGCTTCTGTCTGCAGCAAAATCTGCCGGTGTTTCATTTCTGATAACGCAGTCTAACCTGATCGAGAGTGAGAAATTCTGCCTCGCCGGAATCCAATTTTTGTTTTCTTGCGTTTAATACGGTTTCATGCCATTCCGGTGAGTCTACGTTCTGCTCATCATCGCACAGAGAATCCCACAACAGTTCCATGGCGTGAATGCGTTCTATAAGAGACATTTCCTTAACATCTGTTATGCTCATAAGACATTTCCTTTCATTCACATTATATCACACGCAGAAAATCTATATCTGGAGTCTATTGTGTGGCGGCACGGGCACTTTTGGAAGATGCAGGAGTATTGGATCTTAAATTCTCAGCTGGGACATTCTTTTCGGCATGTGCTCTTTTTTCACGGAGCGCGGCAGCGTATTCGTGTACGTCACAATTATATTGTACGGCAATCTCTTCTTTAATACGCCATACTTCCTGGATAACTTCATCGTATTTCATCTGTCTTCTCCAATAATTCATCCGGGGTACAAATAACCAGTCTCACAACCGTTGATTCAATGTATACTCGTTTCTGCAAGTTCCTTACCTTAACCGAAGTAACCAAGCATCATGCACATACGACTGGGTTTTCCTTATGGACATACACCAGTATCTAGAGTATAACATACAATGTTCTGTGGCTCGCTGCAGCAATTTAGCGCTTTCCATTCTCGACCATCGCATTTCCTGAATCCACTGCAATGTTTGGCTGCTTGAAGCACCTCACGCGATAAACAGGAAATCGGCGGGTTCGCGGTAGCCTTTCGGGTGGAGACGGCTGCGTATATCATCACGGGCGCCGGGGGTGCCTACGGCGACGAGTATGATGCATTCTCCTGGGGGCGGCAGTTGTTCGGGCGCGATGACGGTTACGCCGTGGATGGTGCGTCCTATTTTGCGGGGGTTAATGTCTACGACAGATTGCGGTGGCTGTGGCCATTCGCGCAGCCATCTTTTTCCAACTTCACCTGCACCCCATTGGTAGAAGGGTATCTGCTCGTTGTGAAGCACTGTGGCATAGAGGAAATGGCGTTTCAGGGCGCGGAAGGCCTTTTCATGGTAGCGTTCGTCGGTCATGGACAATTGCATAGGCTGGCTGCGCCATTGGAGTAGCACAGGTTCGGGTTTGGCGAAGAGGCCGCCGTGTTGCCAGATGCGCAGGACAAGGTCGTAGTCTTCGGGCCAGCCGCAATCGCGATAGCCGCCCACAGCATCATACACCTCACGGGGCATCATGAAGGTGGGATGGGGAATGGGACATTCCACAAAAATTTCCCGTTCCATTTCATCGTGACCCACAAGGCTGTTAATCCAGGATTCATAGCGTTTTCTGCCGCTGCCGACATTGCTTCCGAATATGCGCACACGGGTTCCGCACAGGGCAATATCCGGCATGGCATCAAAAAGGGCAACCTGGGCTTCCAGCCGATTCGGCAGGGCGATGTCGTCTGCGTCCATCCGCGCCAACAGGGTTCCCTGGGCGTTCCCTGCCACAGTTGCGAGTGCTTCAACAATACCGCATCGGGCACGGTTGATGGCACGTATGCGTGGGTCGCGCTTTTCATAGACCTGAACGATGTTCCTTGACGCATCTGTGGAACCGTCATCCACAAGAACGAGTTCCCAGTCCGTGAAAGTCTGTGAACACAAGGATTCCATTGCCTCGACAAGGGTGTCGGCAGCGTTATGGACGGGCATGAGGATAGATATGCGGGGCGTACCCATGGCCGCCTCCTGTTATTCGAGGGTGAACGTCAGTGCCGTAAAAGAGTTTGGCGGGAAAATGTGAACCGGTTCCTTGTCGCTGAGACCTGGGCGGATGCGTCGTGAAGTCACGTGGGAAGGTGTCTTGAACGAATTTACAGATCGCGGGTCTTCGCTATGCAGTACTTTTCCAGAAACCGTGGCGATGTTCCCTTCACGCATTTCGATGTGTGTTTCAACCGATTCCGTGAGCGACCGGTTTACAACGGTAAGATGGACTTTCTTTCCCGACATTGAAGCCGTGGCATCCAGGAACGGCACCTGCTGTTTTCTGTCAAAGCCTACGGGCCGCGCCTCGAATACCGGGCTTTCCGTTTGCAGGGTAAGCAGCCGTGCGCCACTGTGGGGACGCATCATGTCGAAGACATGATAGGTGGGCGTGAGAAACATTTTCCCTCCATTGGTCACCGCCAGGCACTGCAACACATTCACCGTCTGCGCCAGATTCGCCATGGTCACCCGTTGCGCCCACCGGTTGAATACGTGAAGCACCGTAGCCGCCATCAAGGCATCACGAAGCGTGTTGGGCTGTTCCAGTCCATTCTCTGTCACGGCTTCTGGATGCCACACGCCCCATTCGTCCACAGCAATGCCGATGTCTTTGTCCGGGAAGCATTCGCGCAGCACGGCATCGGTCAATTCCAGGTCCCGTTCCAGTGACAGGGCATCGGCAAAGAGGGCGTAATACTCGGCGTCGGAAAACCCTTCCGCCTGTCCCCGTGAGAAATAACGGTGCAACGTAATATGATTCAACAGGTCAACGCGACGCAATTCGTCGCATACCTCGCGGTTCCACGCATTCTGGACGGGATTGCGGTAGTCACCGAAACTGGCGCCACAGGCAAACAACTCGATTTCCGGCGACATGGCGCGCATGTACGTGGCGAAGCGGATGTATTCCTTCGCATAATCGCGGCCTGTGAAATTGCCGCCGCATCCCCAGTTTTCATTGCCTACCCCCCACCGCTTCACATTGTGGGGGTGCTTTCGTCCATTCTTACCGCGCAGTTCGGCCAGCGTTGAATCTCCTGGGAAATTGCAGTACTCCACCCAGTCGCGGGCTTCACGGGGAGCGCCGGAACCGACGTTGGCGCAAATATAGGGCGAGGCATTCAACTCTTCACAGAGATGCAAAAATTCGTCTGTTCCAAAAGCATTGGGTTCCACCTGCTTCCACCACAGGTTCACCGTCTGACGACGAGACGCTTCAGGGCCGATACCATCGCGCCAATGGTAGTCGTCGGCAAAACAACCACCTGGCCACCGGACAACAGGAACGCGCAACTGTTTCAGTGCAGCAAGGACATCAAAGCGGATGCCTTTCTGATTGGGAATGTTGCGACTGTTACCTACCCAGATGCCCTCATAAATTCCGCGTCCGAGGTGTTCGGCAAAATGCCCGTATATTTCGGGCGAAATGATGCACTGTGACAAGGCTGGCCAACAGCGTATAACTGCCTCCACGGTTACAATACCTCTTGCGGGCAATCAAACTGCTGCAGGAATGGGAAGACACGTTCACTGATGAATTCGCGGGTTTTGCGCAGGTTGCCGATGATAGGTTCCACGTCGGGTATGGTAACCGGCTGCCGCCCGAAGATGGACTTGGCTTCCACAAATATCTCATTGGCGCTGTGTCGGAACGTCTCAATATTGATGTGCAGGTTTCCGGGATGTTCGTTGGTTTCGGGAAACACGAGGCGCAAACCGCCTGTTGCGATGGGCCGGTCAAAATGCGGGGCAATACGCCCTTCAAGGCAGCAGGCGTTGTCCAGCAGAAACACCCGTGCATCACTGTAGTGGGTGAGTGCAAAAGTTGATCGTACTGTGGTGGAGTGAATAATCACCTGGCTCACCCCACGGGCCTCCAACACGATGGGCGCGGCGATGCGCACCTTCTCCTCGAAATCACTCAGTGGGATGTCCGACCACTCCTCCACCATCAACACGCGGTCTGGCAGAAAAACCAACAGGGATTGTGCCTTGCCGCGACGCGAATGAAAACGCGCCTGCGCCAAGTCCGCCATGTCAATGCTGTCATAAACTGCGCGGGTCTGGGACAAATCAAAATACAACTTTTGTAGCGCCTGCCGTTTTACCGGTGCTGGCGGATGAATTAACTCCACACAAAAATGTATGACTCTGTCTTCAGACTGCATTCATTACTTCCAATCGCACTCGGGGTGGCTCAAAACACCTCTATGGACACATTATCAAGAAAAACGGCGGACTGACTTCCCGTCAAAGCGATGCCGGTGTTGTAATAGACAAAACGCAATGTGGCATTCTGACCTTGTGCAAGCCCGCTAATATCTACCGTTTCATACTGATACAAGGCATAAGCGTCTCCGGCTGATTCTGTCAATTCATATAGCAAGTTGTCGTCCAGAAAGACCTGAAACAAAAAGGGCACCTGAGCGGCGGGCACAGCAACATTAAAGTACAATTGCGCGCCATCATGCTCAGGGATAAAAAGGCGTTGACTTAGGGTCACTGATTCAAAGGTAAAATCAGGATCGTTTCCAAACCAGGCCCAATGAGCGCCACCTGCGGCGCCAAGACCATTGAAGGTGCCGCATGTAGTTGCATTACAGATTACCGGCATGCCCGTACCCGAAAGATAGGTCCAGAACGGCGAATCAGAGCCCATTTCAAATCCACCATCCTTGGCAATGACATCAGGATTATCGGGATCCACCGGGTCCTGTGCAAAGCGAAATACGGCCGTTATGGTACTGCTGTTATAGACGCGCAACACTGTTGGGTTCGCGGTAGTATTGATGCCGGAACCAATCCAGTTTTGAAATACCCATCCATCAATGGGAACCGCTTCCAGGGTAACCTCGGATCCTGCCAAATAAGCAGACTTTTCCGGCGTTACAAGTATCTGCCCCGTACCCGTTGGCGATACGGTCAGGGTTAATGAATGCATGGCATTCGGCGGACACCCCGCCAGCATCAAAAGTACACTACATGCTCCAATAGCGCTTAACAACACATTCTTGCAGGACATAACAAAGTCTCCTGTATCTAACTTAGGGATGTAACGGTAGCGCGCATCTCAATTGAAACACTTCAACCGCCAGCCCGGTTGCCTATAACCACTGACCAGCCCAAGACAGTCCTTAATTTCCACTTAAAAAGCGTCCGAGGTTGCGAAACACCTCAATAAAGAGGTTAAAAATATCGAACAAATCAAACAGAAAATCCATTGTTCCGCGTTGGGGATAACTCTTCATAACTCTTGTCCTTTTGTTGTATTCTTAATCCGTAAACACCATTTATTCCGTTTTTTCATCATCAGCATTTTCCGGGGCAGATTCTTCCATTTTAGTGTCATCTTCCGCATCCGGAACAATCGCAATCAGGTTTGTTCCCGTGGCCGCATGCAATGCCTGCCAGGTGCGCTGCAAGTTCACACGCGCCTGTGCCAGCATACCTGCGGCCTGCATGTAATCACGCTGCGCCTGGCTCACACTTACCAACATGGCCTTACCAGCATTATACTCCAGTTCCACCAGATCACGATTCTTTTCCACGCAATCTGCCGCCTCCCGCTGTAACTTAAGGGCTTCCTGTGCCACCTTCAAATCCGTCATTGCCTGGTAGACATCACTCATAATCTTCTGCTCGGCTTCGGTAATTCGCAATTCAGCCTCGCGACGAGCATGCTTGGCTTCTATTACTGCAGCGCGGCGTCTACCCCCAGAAAACAAGTTTAGAGAAGCATTCAGGCCGACAGTGGTGGTAATCCGGTCCGGGGAAAATCCTGATTCCGTAACATTGCTGGTCTGCATCTGCCCCACAAGGGCAATAATGGGCGAAAAACTGGCGTATTGCTGCTTCACCGACGCCTGTGCGCGTTTGAGACCAAACTCACGCTGTTCAAGGTCCGGCCGATAAGCCAAGGCCAGATCAACCATCGCCTCTTCGTTTGGCAGGGTCAATGTTTCGGGGGTTTCTTCTTCGAGCGCTACCAATTCATATCTGTCGTCCAGGCGACCTTCAGGCAATCCCATCAACATACCCAGCACCACTCGCGCCATTGCGTAATTTCGCTCTGCCTGCAAAAGACCGGCACGGGCCGCATAAAGCAAGGTTTCAAAAGAAAGCACATGGCTTGTAGCGCCACGTCCCACTTCGCGGCGAGCCTGCGCTTCTTTTAGAAGGCGTTCGTAAAATGCAATGTCAGACTTGGCGATGTCCATCTGCTCCCGTGAAATCTGCACGCCATAGTAGGCCTGCGCCACGGCATCAAGCAATATACGCTGTCCTTCCCGAAATGCAGCCTTTGCCTCTTCATATCCGTACCTGGCCATTGCGTTTATAAATTCACGGGCAAAGCCATCAAACAACAACCACCCCGCTGTCATGCCTATTAGGGTGTTATCGACCGGACTTTCCAGATTTTCACGGGCATCCTCAATGAGGTCCTGGGTACTATTGTACCAATCCCGTATATCCCCTCTCTGACGAACGGAGGGCGCTCCAGTAATCGTACTCTGTAGAATTCGCTCTTTGCGCCAGTCACGAAGCATGTTTTCCGTTTGATCAAGATAGCTGTTCACACTGTCTGTATAACTGGAGGGCAGCCAGTTCAGCGTGTAGGTATAGCTCATATCAATTTGCGGAAAGTACATGGAACGTGCCTGCTTAATCAGTTGCCGCACCTGTTCCACACGCTCCGAACCAGCCGAAATGGAGGGATTATCCGCTAGCGCACGCCGTTGGGCGCTGATGAGATCAATGAGATAACGCGGTTCAACGGCATCATCCTCAAGGGTCCCGGAAATTCCTTCATTGGCTTGAGAAGGCTCTTGTGCGCACTCCTCTTGTTCAGGTTCCTGGGCAGCGTCTTCTACGGCCTCCGCATCTTCTTTGTCATCTGTCTCACAGGAAGCATCACCGCCGTCCTCTTCCATAAAACCATCAACGGTTTCTGCATCTACGGCATCAAGCGGGGCGTCCTGCTGCATTTCTACTTTAGGCGATTCAGCTGCCGTCTCGTCAGCAGCCAATGGCAGCCCAAGTGACAACAAAACGCACAGCAGCAAAGGCCACCTTAATCTATTTTTTTGATATAGTGCTGTCATCGTATCTCTCATATTCCAACCACGTATAAACCAATTCAACCTATAGGGTAATGTTATGAGACGTCCACGTCAAGTTTTCTCATTTGTGCCGGCTCCACTTCTTCTGGTGTAGGCATAACACCTGTTATCAGCCAGCGGGACAAACGCCTTAAATCATTCAAAATACACAAGGCACATGGTACAAGTAACAAAGTCAATATTGTAGCAAATGCGACCCCGGAAGCAAGCGAAATTGCCATGGGAATCAGCATCCGTGCCTGATGGTCTTTTTCCAGTAACAACGGCGCCAAGCCACCGACCGTGGTGATGGTAGTCAGGAATATTGCCCTAAACCTTCTGGCACCGCCCTGACGCACTGCCTCATAAAACGGCTCGCCGTCGGCAACGTAATTATTGATACATTCTATCAAAACAATGGCATCATTCACGACAACACCTGCCAGCGCCACCAGCCCAAAAATACTCAACATGGTAATATCATAGCCGAGCAGTATATGACCGAAGACAGCGCCACACATGCCGAAGGGCACCGTCAGCATAATTACAATGGGCTGCACATAAGACCGAAAAATGGTCGCAATAATAATAAATATACCGATGACCGCCAGCGGGAATCCTAGATAAAGTTTCTGCATGGCTTCCCTGAATTCCTGCTGTTCCCCTTCAAATGTTATGGACACGTCCCTGTATTTCTGTTGCAGTTTCGGGAAGAAATCTTCCTGCAGTTCCCTGACAATTTCAGTAGAATTGGCGCGTTCACTCTGTATTTCACAGGAAACCACAACACGCCGCTGCCCATCAGTACGCCGGATGGAAGAAACGCCGGTAGTATATTCAATGTCTGCAACCGACAAAAGGGGCACTTCCAAGGTTCGCGGCGTGGAACGTCCTGGTAGGCCGCCCCCCATGGCAGCAGCGGCGCTCATTCCCGCCATGGAACTCATCCCTGCCATGGAAGACATGGCTGATGGCCGGATGCGGATGCGTTCAAGATCGGAAAGCAGTTTGCGTTCATCCTTTGGATAGCGAACACGCACGCGCACATCGTTTCGTCCCCGTTGAATGCGCATAACTTCTTCGCCGTAGTAACCGGCATAGACCTGTCGTGCGAGGTCCGCCACATTCAGTCCCAGCGCTCGTGCTTCTGGCTTCAGTACCAGGTTAATCTCATTTTTCCCTTTTCTAAAATCATCCTGTACCTGGTATACACCGTCAAAGCTGGCAAGTTTTTCTTTGAACTCCTCGGATGCCGCCATGAGATTATCCAGATTTTCGCCACGCATCCACACCTCTATGGGTCTGGCAGGCGGTCCTGTTTCGTCCCCTCGAATGGTAATGGCGATCACTCCGGTAAGCATCCCGATTTTGCGTTCCCATTCAGCCATCAGGTCTTCCAGATAAATCTGACGCTGCACAGAGTTAAGCAACTCGACCCGCACAGTTCCAAAGTGGGTGCCTAATTCCGTCATACCACGCTCATCAAGTTTCGCGCCCACCAGGGAAAACATATTTTCCAGCAACGGCTCTCCGTTGCCTGTTTTCATGGTATCGGACACCTCGCGCATGGCTTCCTCAACCTTGACTATCGCTTCTTCCGTAACATCAAGAGGCGTTCCGTTTGGGAACTCAATTACGACGGCCATGTTATTGCCGTCCATCATGGGGAAGAACTCAAATTTTATAAAACCGCTGTCCACGATGCCCCAGGTAACAAATACAACACACAGCGAAATGGCAACCGTAACATAGCGCCAGCGCAAGGCAAGTGCAATTAAGGGACTATAATAGCGATCCACAAATTTTTCAAGTCCCTGATTTGTGGTTCTATGAAACAACAGCCCCAGCCATCTTATGACACCCTTTCCTTTGCTTTCCGCATTCGGGTCTGGAAGATGGGCCAAATGGGCTGGTAATAAGAAAAGGCACTCAATCATGGATACAGAAAGGGAGGCAATCACCACAACAGGCAGAATGCTAATAAGCCTTCCGACAAAGCCACTGACATACATCAGCGGTATGAAGGCTATCATTGTCGTTGTTACAGCAGCAATAACCGGCATGCCAACTTCGAGGGTGCCTTCCACGGCGGCATTTAGTGGGGTCAACCCTTTTTTGCGTGCCACATATATCGCTTCCCCCACGATAATGGCGTCATCAACGATAATGCCCAGCACTGCAATGACGGCGAACAGAGAAATCATATTGATGGTGCCGCCATACCACCATAGGAAAATGAAGGCGCCAAGTATGCTGACCGGCATGCCCATGCCCGCCCAAAAACTGAGACGGATATCAAGGAAAAGCCACAGAAGAACAAACACGAGGATTAATCCGAGAATACCATTACGCACCAGCAGATAGATACGGTCCTGCAGCAGTGGCGACATGCGCGCCCAAGGATCAACACTCACCCCTTCAGGCAGTTCCAGACGCTTCTTGTCAAGATACTCGTGTATGACGCGGTCAATATCCAGCATATCCTCGCGCTTTGTCTTCAATACGCGAATGGTAACGGTGTTTTTCCCGTTGAACCGGGCGTATACATCGTCTTCACTGAAGCCATCGCGTATGGTGGCAATCTGGTCCAGGGTGATCCGCTTTCCATCGGGCTGTGCTAGTACAACAATATCCGCGAACTCCTGGGCGGTATAATTTCGCCCTACGGTGCGCAGCCTGATTTCCTCGCCCTCGGTACGCATGACACCGCCCGGCACATTGATGCTGTTGGCATGGACCACCTGCGACACCTGCTCAAATGTGATGCCATATTTACGTAAACTTTCCTCAGAGACTTCAATGGCAATTTCATATTCACGGGAACTCATGACTGCCACCTGGGTGACTTCCGGCAACATGCGCAGATCATCTTTGATCTGCTCCGCATAGTCCTTCAGTTCTACTTCGGTCAAATCGGGGCCGGTAACAGAGAGAAGCAAGACCTGTATCCGAAGCAGAAATTCGCGCACGATAGGTCGTTCTGAATTTGCTGGAAACGTTGTTATTGTATCCACAGCGTTACGCACCTGGTCCTGCACCCAGTCGGCATCATAGCCATCGCGCACTTCGACAATCGCCAGTCCCACATTTTCATTGGAAATGGTGTTGTATTGTTTGATGCCTTCAATGCCCTCGAGCGCCTCTTCAATCTTTCGACTGATACCCTCCTCCACCTCGCCCGGGTCTGCACCCGGCCAGACAACCACTACCTGAATCATGTCCAAGTGGATGTCAGGAAAGGTCTCGCGTGCCATCTGACTTATGGCGAGGTACCCGCCAAAAAAGATGAACACGAGAAGAATGTTTGCGAATACGATATTTCGCGCAAAGCTGGTGAAGAGGCCTCTCATTGCTGCTCCCCGGACACACAATCCGTTTCTTCAGGCATTTCATACTCCAGCAATATACCTGGGAGCGGGTCAACGAGTCGGGTAAGCACCACCAACTCGCCTGGGGACAACCCCTCGTCCACATAGGTCTCTTCGCCCTGTGTACGAACAGCATTCACCTTACGCCTCCGTAGACGGTCCCCTTCTGCCACATAGGTAAAGCCATCGAAGGATACGGTCCACCGGGGCAGCCGAAATACATTAGGCATGGGCTTTCCTGGAATTTCCACACTGCAATACATACCTTCCACAAGAGGCAGCCCTTGATTTGGATTTTCAGCCAGATTGTTTTCAATGCGTATGGCCACGGTAACCGTCCGGGTCATCTGGTCAAAGCGTTCAACCCGGTGCAATATCCCCTTCCACGCATAGTTATCCGGGTCTTCGGTCCACTTAATGGTGCATTCCACCGGTTGCAGTTCCCGGAACCAGTTAGGCGATCCTGGGGCATCCTCCGAAACAAAGGGTAGCCAGAGCCGCGCATCACGACTATCAACGGGTACTGACATTTCAAGGGCTGCGTCATTTGCAAGCAGCAGCACAATGATACCAGGCGCGACAGCCTGCCCCAATTCTATCTGTTTATGTTGAATACGTGCATTAAAAGGCGCAAATTCCTCTGTGCGCTCCAGGCTTAATGCGGCCATTTCCAAGGCTGCTTTTGCGGCTTCAAGGCCAATTTCCGCTTCCTGGATGCGCATGGGGAAAAGTTCTATGGCCTGTTCTACCTGCTCAAAAGCGTCATGGGCTTTCTGGTAATTGATCTCGGTCATGTTGACCATACTTTGCGAACCCACGTCTCGCTTTTCAAGCAGTTCCACATCTCTGTTGAATTCTTCGAGTGCAATATCCCGGGTACGTCGGGCCGTTTCCATGCGGGTTTTGCTCTGCTCAAACTGCCGCTTTAAGAGCTTTATGGTGAGTTCAAGGCGGTCCACTTGGGCCGTTGCCTGTTTTTGGGCAGCCAGATAATCGCGCTGATCAATGCGGTACAGCAATTCGCCTTCTGGAATCACACCTCCCACTTCCAAATTGGGATGCACATACACCACTTCGCCAGCCACTTTCGGCGTGAGCGCGACAGAATCGAGTGCCTTGACTTCACCGTAACCATAAATGGCAACCGGTACAGTTTCCGGGCATACAGCCTGCACCTCCACCTTAATTTTAGGCGGTGGAATATCGGCGGGCGTCGGCGGTTTTTTTAAGGCGCCCAAAAGCAACCATGCGCCTATGCCCAAGAGCAAAATAGCGACAGACAGGACTACACGGGTGAAAAACTTTTGTTTTCCACTCATGTGCTGCTTCGTCGTCGCAACCATTTCTTCTTGATTGTTGTTATCCTGACTCACCTGACCTCCAATACTTCATGTGTGGCGTGTTATCCGCCTGAACCTTGGCATACACTTATAATGTCCGTATATGACCAGCAAAACAGGTACATTGGTTTCCCAAGCAGTATCACTAAATTGTTTTCGGACTTGAACTCTCATCAGTGCATATCCGAGCACAGACTTTGGCCGCAGCCCAGATTATACAAGAAAGCAACTAGCATCATCATAGCCGCAATGTATACCAATATACAGAATACGGTATACATTTGTCAACCTTTTTATTTTCAACTTTTTTCCCAGTGCAGAATCGGTGTTTATCGTGGCTTGCATTCTCCCATAGCCGAGTCCCAATCAAAATAAAAGCGACATGATATCTGTGTCATTTTCACAAATTCCACTTCCTGTTTTTGATGGCATTTCCGATCGATAAAACACCTAGCAATCTTACGTCTACTGTTTTAACCAGTATACCGAAAACTTGACGGAGATTCAACAAACACCCTATAATTGAGTGTAATTGGTACGATAACTTGTGGAGGCATTTTATGGCAGCGATACGGGAACCAAACAAGCCGCACCCCCCTACGGCATCCAAATCACTCGCGACTACACTGATACGTCAGTTACTTGAGGGGAAATACGCGCCGGGAGCGCGCATGCCTGCCGAGCGTGAAATGGCACAGCAGTATCATGTGTCGCGGCATGTGGTTCGCGAAGCGCTCAAACATCTTGAAGCATTGGGTATGATTGAAATTCAGCAGGGTTCAGGGGTATACCCCAAAGATGTGCTGCTCAACGGCGGCATGGAGCTTTTCGAGTACCTTTTGTTTAGCGACACTGATGAATTTGATCTTGGGGCGTTGCATGATCTTCTCGTATTCTGCCGATTGTTTGTCCCCAACGTAATGCGTCTTGCCGCCGAAAACCGCACCCGTGATCAGATTGAAGAAATTAAGCGCGTCCTCGCTGAACGCCCGCTGGCATTAAAAGACAATACCAGTTTCAGTGCTGCAAACCTGCATCTGTTACGCACCATATCACGGGCAACACACAACATCATATACCAGCTTATCTTCAATAACGTAGGGCGCATCCTGGCGCGAATCCGATCAGTCCTGCCCATAGAACAATTTGCCCCGGTAATAGACCAGCATGATCTGGAAGAACTGGTGCGTGCCATTGAAGTGCAGGACGTGGAACTCGCGGGACTGCTGGCGCAACGCCTCGCCGAACAATCGGAGAACACGGTAAAACAGTTTATTGACGTCCTTCCCCCGGAAGAAAAGACGCGATTCGGCATCATTTCGTAAACGTGCCTGTCTTGCATTCTCGCGCATAGCGTGGGAACGAGAAAAAAATGGATTTACAAACCAAACAACGACCGGGCGAATGCATCCGAGAAGGGTTTACCGGGTTCGTAGCCTCGCTTCCATTCGCCGTCAATGATGAGATAGGGCACGCCCTGCTTTCCTGTTTTTTGTGCGAGTTCATCTGCGTGTTGGGGATTCTTTCGGATATCACGCACCTGGTAGGTAATCCCCTGCTTGTCCATCCATGCGCGCAAGAGACGGCAATCCCCGCAAAAGTCAGCGCTGTACAGGATAATTTCGCTCATGCCGTTCCCTCCTCTTTGCGTTACTCCTCGATTTGCATGAGCCCGAAGGACATGACGGCTTCAGCGGCAACGGCGTCGTCCACCAGGGCATAGGTCTTTATTTTGCAAGTATTCTGCTGGTAGTGGAGCATTTCTGCTTTGAGAATAAGTTGGTCGCCCGGCACTACGGTGTCCCGGAAGTTGGCGCTTTCAATATTTACCAGAAAGGCCAGTTTTCCGTTGGGTTCGCCGTTTTCTCCGAAGATCAGTACCGCGCCTACCTGTGCCATGGCTTCAATAATAAGCACGCCGGGCATAACGGGAATATCGGGCCAGTGCCCCTGAAAGAAAGGCTCATTCACTGTTACATTTTTGATACCCATTACCTGTTTGTGCGGCTCAAAACTCAGTATCCTGTCCACCAGCAGGAATGGATAGCGGTGGGGCAGAATTTTCATAATCTTGTTTACGTCCAGGGCAGGCGGATTGCGTCGTACCTTGGGTTGGTAGGCACGCAACGCACCTTCCGAACGCCCGTTGGCGTAAACCTTCTGAATCTGCTTTGAGAACATAACGTTCTTCTCGTGGCCGCATTTGACGCCGATGATATGTCCCTTCAAGGGGCATCCCAGCAGATAGGTATCGCCGAGCAAATCCAGAATCTTGTGGCGCACGAACTCATCGGGGAACCTTAGTGTGTCATTGAGAATACCGTCGTCACCAATAACAACCGCACTTTCAAGGCTGCCACCCTGGATCAACCCAGCTTCCTGCAGCATCTTTACTTCACGGAGGAAACAGAAGGTGCGGGCTGGAGCAATTTCACTCTTGAATGTTTCCTCATTGATGGTGAAGGAGGCATACTGCGTTCCCACGGCGGGGTGGTCATAGGCAATGGTCATAGTTACACGCAGTTCATCGGAGGGCAAAATACTGAGGGTAACATCGTCTTTACGGTAATAGACAGGATGGTCAACCGTGATGTAATGCTTCTCTTCATCGAGTTCGACGACACCCGCCTTCAACAGGGTATTCATGACAGGCAGGGCGCTTCCGTCTGCATTGGGTATCTCGTCAGCATCCACCTCAATAATGAGGTTGTCAATGCCCAGCCCCGCCAGTGAAGACATGGCATGTTCGACAGTGTGAATTTTGACATCGCCAATACCAAGGGTAGTTCCACGGGAAACGTCCACAACATTATTTACCAGCGCCGGAATGGCAGGGGCGTTCTCGAGATCAGTGCGATAGAAAACGATGCCGCTATCGGCAGGAGCGGGTTTAAACGTCACGGTAGTAAGACTGCCCGTGTGCAACCCGATGCCATTATAAGAAGTCTCTTCAGCTATTGTCCGTTGTTTCATGTGATATTAAATCTTCAAACTCCTGCAAACGCCGTTCCAACTTCGCCAGGCGACGCAACATTTCTGGCGTCTTCTGCTGGGCGACAAGAACTCGCCGCTGGGAATCATGGTCAATGGCAGGAAAACCCGAAACCGTCTTTCCTGCTTCCACTGAACGGGCGACACTGGAACGTCCGCCCACGGTAACATCATCTCCAACTGTAATATGTCCAATAATACCGGCATTCGCACCAATACGCACCCGGTTTCCAATGATGGCACTACCGGCTACGCCAGCCATACCGGCTATGGCGCAATGCTCGCCAATAACGACATTGTGCCCTATTTGCACGAGATTGTCAATCTTTGTGCCCGTGCCTACACGTGTAACACCAAAGGTGGCTCTGTCAATAGCGGTGTTACTTCCAACTTCAACATCATCGCCGATGGAAACAATTCCCGTCTGGGGAATTTTGTGCCACTTTCCGCCAACAGGCGCAAATCCAAAGCCATCGGAACCGATGCAGGCACCTGCATGTATAATGCACCTGGCACCAATTTGACAGTATTCGCGAACAACAGCGTTGGGGTAGATGACGGTGTCACTGCCAACAACGCAATGCTTTCCAATATAAACGCCGGGATACAAGACAACATTATCGCCTATGGTCGCACCCGATTCTATACAGACGAATGGTCCCACTGAAATATTCACACCGACAGTAGCATCAGATTCAATTTGTGCGAGTTTATGAACACCCGCTCTGGGATGTCCTGGTTCAGGCGCGAAATGTTGCAGCACCATCAAAAACGCCACATCGGGGTGGCTGACACAAATGGTTGTCATTTCGGAATCCGGCACGGGTGTAGGCACCAGCGCGGCTGTTGCGCGCGATTCCTTCAATTGCGGGAAATACTTCGCACTACGCGCAAAAGTAAGTTCACCCTCTCCGGCCTCATTCAGGCCATTGACACCGGTAACGGACAACGCAGGATTCCCCTGAATTGTGCCGCCCACCATCTGGGCAATCTGCTCTACTGTCAATTCCATAACAGGAAAGCTCTCCTGAGAAACGGGCGGCATACCACAACACCGCTTGCGTCAACGACATTAAAACCACAGGCATCCACTCCATACAATAGCAGGCTGGAATGAAACCCAAAACATAAATATGGCTTAATTGTTCAACACTTGCAATACCCGGGGCGTAATTTCGATAGTGGCACTATGATACAAGACGCTGGCCCTGGGCCCACGTGCCGCGTTAAGAATAAGGTGGTAGCCTTCACTCTCCGCGACCTGCGCAATAGCCTTTTCAATATCACCCACAACTTCTACGAGCACGCGTTCTTCCTGCGTGTCGATAAGGCGTTGACGGCGGTCGAGTTCACTGCGGTACTGGGCAAAATCCGATTCAATCTGTGCACGCTTGTCAAAACGCTCGTCGTCAGTCATTGAAGCGCGGTTCGCTTCGTATTCTTCTTTGGCCTTCTCGATACGCTTGGACATGGCATCAATTTCCTGCTGCAACTTGTCCACTTCCGCTTGAAGCTGCTCGTATTTGTCTTTTCTTTTGTTGTACTCGGCCATCAGCACCGACATGTCCACCACCGCAATACGATACTGCGTAGTCTGATCCTGTGCCTGCGCCGGTTTTACGGCTGCGCTGGCAAACATACCCAATATGAACATTGCGATAACAGCGATCTTACATGAATCTATTGCAATTCTTTTTTTATTCACGATACATCTTCCTTTACACGATTATCCGCGCTTCTTTGTTTCCGGCTTGAATTTGAAAAGCACGAGGCCTAGCCACAGCCCCTGCGCTCTGTATGCAGAGTATAACATGCCATTTACCAATCATGCAATCCAGCATCAAAAAAGCCCGTTGCAATACCCGCCATCTGATACCGTTTGAGATTACATGTTCGGCACTATTCTGAAAATATGTATAAGAAAGATGCCGCCAAACTTGTTCATGTTCAGCGGCACCTATTTTTTTGGGGGAAATGGGTTTAGAATCGGAACCCCGTAGACATGTGCAGGCGTCCAGAATCACTCTGATGCTTCTTCGGATTCAAGGGATAGCCGTAGTCCACGCGCACAGGGCCGAGCATGGGAACATTTACGCCGATACCGATACCGACACTGTAATTGAAATCCCCAAAATCAAAATCGCTGGAGTCAGCCCATACGGCGCCCGCATCTGAGAAACCATACAAGCGCAGTATGTCAGTTACGCGGTACTTAAACTCAAGGTTATAGACGAAGCGCATATTGCCGCCAATGGCAAAATAATCACTCCACCAGCGCAACGGATACTCGCGAACTTTCGGGCCAATGTCACGGTTCTCGTAACCGCGCACCGTATTGGTACCGCCTGCATAGAAACGTTCCTGAAGGGGGATGAAATCGGAACTGCCGTATTCAGTCATAATTCCATGCCGGGCACGAAGGGACAGCACATATTTATCCTCACTGTCGAGGGCGTGATATATAGTGGAATCCTGCTCAAAACGCAGAAACTCATGGTCACCGCCAAAACCAGCCACTTCTGCCGCGACAAGATGCACCATACCGCGGTTTGGATCAAAATTGGAATCAAGGGTATTGCGCTCAATCTGCCAGCGATTGGCGATCGTGGTGGAACTCCCCCCTTGCCGCCGGATTTCACGGTTAATGCGCCGGGGCAATTCAGTCAGTTCGGTTTCCTGGTAGCGCAGGCTGGTCTGAGCGAACACGTAGGGAGAGAGCACCTTGCCCAGCCGCAGTTGTCCGCCTCTGGCTTCTTCACGATAGTTGGCAGCGCCACGCACCCGGTAGGATTCGTCAAAAACATCAAAACCGAACGAAAGGGGATAACCCAAAAATTCAGGCTCTGTAAACCCCAGATTGTATTCCGTCCTGCGTTCACCGACCTGTGCCCGCAAGCGCAACTGCTGCCCGCCGCCAGAAAATTTCGGCCAATTGAAAAGATCAAAGTTGGTCAACCGCAGTTCGGTGTAAACACCCATCTTATCTTCCGTACTGTAGCCAGCACCGAAATTAAATGTATTGGTTTTTCCCTCTTCCACATTCACCTGCAGATCAGTAAACAGTTCGTCATCGGTATCGTCAAGGGTGACCCGCACCTTATCGAAAAAGCGCGTATTCTGGATGCGTTTCTCCCCTTCCTTTACTGCTGTGCCATCATAGCGTTCGCCTGGGATCAGGAGCATCTGGCGCCTTACGATTTCATCCTTGGTGATGTCATTGCCAGTCACACGGATTTCGCGCACATATTTCAGATCACCCTCGTCCACATGGTACACCACGGTGGTTGTCTTCTTTTCCCGGTCCAGCGTAATCTGGGGCGTTACCACGGCGTCAATATAGCCACTGTCCTGATAGCCCTGCTCGATTGTTTGTGCATCTTCAGCCACCTGCCCCTTGTTATGCACTTCGCCGGGAAGCACTTCCACCGTATCCATAATTTCGTCATCGTCGAAAACCACGTTGCGCGCAACATCCATATTTTCCACGGAATACTGCGCCCCTTCTTCGAGATAGATGGTGATGTCAATACGCTTGCCGTTTTCGGAAAACTCCATGTCGGTGGCGACTACATCGGCTTCCAGCATGCCGTGATCACCATATTTGTCAATGATGTTCTTCAGGTCGGCTTCAAACTTGTCTTCTTCATAGCGTCCGCCGAGAAACCACCATGCCGCCTTGGTGTTCATTGTTTTTTTCAACGTGCGGCGCCCCAGTGAATCATTGCCCACAAAGGTAATGCTGCGAATGCGCGCTTTGGCACCTTCGTTAATGTTATATACCAGACGCACTCGGGATGGTCCGATATTTTCCGCCACTACATCTACAGACGTATTGGCGAACCCCTTCTCCTGATAGAGGTCCAGCACTGCCTGCCGTTCCTCTTCGAACAACTCCGGCACAAAGGCACCGCCTTCACGCATGGTAAGGGCACCACGGATATTGCGGGTGCGCACCTTGCGATTGCCAATAATGCGCACTTCATCTATAACACGCTTTTCAGCGACGACGTACACCACATCCACCTTGTCGCCGACTTCGCGCAGTTCCGCTGCGACAGTCTCGAAGTATCCCATCTCGTGCAGACGCCGAATATCGCGTGCTGTAACACTCGCGTCGTAGGCGCTGCCCGGCTGCGTTTCAATGCGGGCTCGTGCCACGGAATCACTGATACGCGCCAGACCTTCGATTTTGATTTCGTTAATAGTGCGTCCGCTGTAATCCTGGGCTACAACACCCAGTGAGACCAGCAGCGCTGCCACTACCACAACTACGCCACAATGCCATTTCCCACGTATTGACTTCAAGGGGCTACACCTTCCGCAATCATTGCCTCCATATCAAACACAAGCCTGTCGCCGATGTCTGACGGACGCATGGTAATAATTGTTGCCGCATCCATTTCACCCTTGAGGAGAAGTTCCGCCAAGGGGTCTTCCAAATACTGTTGCACCGCCCGCCTCAAGGGTCGGGCTCCGTACTCCTCATTACTGCCGACGCGCACCAGAAAGTCCTTCGCTTCTTCTGTTAACACCAGGCGCACATCCTGCTCCGCCACTCTATCTATCATTTCTTGCACCTGAATTTCAACAATTTGCAGCAATTCAGGTTTGGAAAGACGGTGAAACACGACGATTTCGTCAATTCTGTTCATGAATTCCGGGTTAAAAACCTTCTTGACTTCCTCAATCACCCGATCCTTCATACGTTCATAATTTTCCCCTTCGTCATCGCGATAAAATCCCATTGTGGTATTCTTGCCAATACGCCTAGCGCCTGCATTTGAGGTCATAAGAACAACGGTATTCCGGAAATCAACTTTTCTACCGGTGCTATCGGTCAGATGTCCTTCTTCGAGCACCTGCAGCAGCGTATTAAATACATCCGGATGCGCTTTTTCAATTTCATCGAAAAGTACCACGGAATAGGGACGACGCCGTACCTGCTCGGTAAGCTGTCCGCCCTGGTCATAACCGATATAGCCAGGAGGCGCGCCCATGAGGCGGGACACCGCGAATTTCTCCATGTATTCCGACATATCAATCGTTATCAGGGCTTCCTGGTTGCCAAACAGAAACTCAGCAAGGGCCTTGCCCAGCAGCGTTTTTCCCACACCCGTCGGCCCCAGCAATAGAAAGGAACCAACAGGACGGTTACGGTCGCGCAAACCGGATCGTGAACGCTGGATGGCCCGTGTAATTGCGTCAATGGCTTCTTCCTGTCCCACCACGACCTTATGTAATTCCTCACGCATCCGCAGCAGCCGGGACGATTCCTTTTCTTCCAGTTTGGTCAGGGGCACACCGGTCCACTTGGAGACAATGTAGGCAATATCGTCTTCATCCACGACCGTTTCCGAAGTATCCCGCTTACGTTCCCATTCACGTTTTTCCTCCTCCAGTTTAGTAATAAGCGTTCTTTCACGATCACGCAGGCCCGCCGCCTTTTCATACTCCTGGGCACGAATGGCGGCTTCCTTCTCCTTTGTGGCCTCCTCAATATCGTGTTCTATCTCTTTCAGAAAGGGAGGGCGCGTGGTGATCTGAAGGCGCGCCCGACTGCCTGCCTCGTCAATAACGTCCACGGCCTTGTCAGGCAGGAAACGGTCGGTAATATACTGATTGGCAAGTTTTGCGGCGGCTACAACGGCATCATCCGAAAACTTCACGCGATGATGGGCCTCATACTTGTCACGCAGCCCCTTGATAATTTCTATGGTCTGTTCCACGGAGGGCGCATTCACCATAATGGTCTGAAAGCGCCGCGCCAATGCGGAATCCTTTTCGATATACTTGCGGTATTCATCCATGGTAGTCGCGCCGATACACTGCAACTCGCCCCGTGCCAACGCAGGCTTCAACATATTCGCGGCATCCACCGCGCCCTCGGCAGCGCCAGCGCCGACGATGGTATGCAGTTCGTCTATAAACAAAATGATATTGTCCGCGCGGCGTATTTCTTTCATGACTGCCTTGAGCCGTTCCTCGAACTGACCCCGATACTTGGTGCCCGCCACCACACCGGCAAGGTCCAGCGTGAGCACACGACGCTTTAACAGGAGGTCCGGCACATCGCCGCTGACAATGGACTGCGCCAAGCCTTCCACGATGGCGGTCTTGCCGACACCTGCTTCGCCTATGAGCACAGGATTGTTCTTGGTGCGACGGCTCAATACCTGAATGACCCGTTCGATTTCGCCTTCACGGCCAATCACCGGGTCCAGTTTATTCTCACGGGCCAGCTGCGTAAGATCACGTCCAAAAGCATCGAGCGCCGGGGTTTGAGATTTTCTTCCAGCCTGTGCTTCCTGACCAGTGGCACGTCCGCCCTGTGTTCCCAGCAAGCGGGTTACTTCAGTCTGCAGGCGGTTCACGTCAATCTTCATGTCCTGCAAAACCTTTGCCGCAATTCCCTCGCCCTCCTTTAATAACCCCAGCAGGATATGCTCGGTACCTATGTAGTTGTGGTTAAAACGTCGCGCTTCCTCCACGGCGAGTTCAAGCACCTTTTTGGCACGGGGGGTGAACGTAATGTCATCGCTGCTGATGGCGGCGGTACCCGGCTGCACCTGTTGTTCAATTTCAGCGGCAAGCGCCTCAATATCAACACCCATATTTTCAAGGGCGCGTGCGGCAATCCCTTCGGCCTCCCTGCACAACCCAAGCAATATGTGCTCAGTACGCACATATTCACTTCCAAGTCGCACGGCCTCTTCGCGGGCCGCACTGACTACATGCTTTGCTCTCTCTGTAAACCGTTCCCACATAAACTATAACTATCCTGTATATGTATGCTATCCAAGAAAATGTTTTGAAAAAACTCCAACCTGAAAACCCGGTTATTGTATCATGAAAGACGCTTGATACGAAACTTATATGCGACACCACATAAGGAACATCCATGATGAAGTCTGTAATCTATACTCGTTTAATCCTTTCCATACTCTCCATAAATTCCTTCGCGCTGGCCCAGAGTGATGTTTATTACGGCGAACCGGTGGAATTGAAAAGCAATTTTATTTACTTCACCAGTTGGAAATATGTGCGGCAGGGAAGCTTCTCGTGGCAGATTCAACAGGACCCCGCTGATAGCGAGTCGGCACAAAATGTGGGCGCGTGGCTGAAAGGCGACGGAACGCGTCCGGCAAAGTTTGAACCGCGTGATATGCCCCGCGGCATACGTTTGGTCGCTCAACAGGCGACCAAGAAACCCACCGAACAAAATGCCGCGCAACTTTTCGACAACGGGAAATACAAGCAGTGGTATACCATGGGACCCTGTAACGAACCGGAGCCATTCAGCAGCAAGGACACTATTCTGCCAGGCTATAACGGACATATCTGTTATGCGGAATCGGATGACGGATTCTCCTGGGAACATCCCGTCCTGGGTCTATATGAATATGCCGGCAGCATGGAAAACAATATCGTGTTCCGGGGTGATCTGAAGGGATCAACCCGGGGCTACCACGGTGGTAGTATTTTTGTTGATCCCTCTTCCGAGGAGGAACGTTACAAGATGCTCTACCTCGGCATTATTACCGATGAGGAATGGGACGCCTTTGCAGCGAAATACCCAGACGAGGTGGATACCATGGCACGGCGTAATGACGTGGGCGGCTACCGGTGTGTAGTGGGTGTATTCGGCGCGGTTTCACCGGATGGTATCCACTGGACCTCTTTGCCGGAACCGCTCATGATCCAGCATGCGGACACCATCAATACCTGCTACTATGATGTGGACCGGCAGGAGTACGTTGCCTATGTACGTGGCTGGCAGGTAAATCAAAAAGCCACCGGCTACGAAGATATCGGTATTGACAGTTGGATAAGTGTCGGCAGGCGCTCCATTGCACGGGCGGTGAGTAAGGACTTCCGCCATTTCGGTAAGGCGGAGGTTGTGGTTGCCCCCGGTGCGGACATGCTGCCAAGCCATCTGTTCTACACCAACGGCAAGACCACGCTGCCCGGTATCCCCGATAACCATGTCATGTTCCCCTGGATTTGGGAACTGGAGAACGACGGCGGGCATGTGTGGTTGCTGTCGAGCGCGGACGGCTGGAACTGGTCGCGGGTACCAGGCGGCCCCGTGGTCGCAGCGGGCATCCCCGGTACACCCGACGGTGGGCATGTGGTGTGTTCCGGCAACCTGCTGGCATACCCCGACGACACCTGGGGCATCGGCTACAGCGGCTCCCCTATCCCACACAAATATCCGGGACGGGACATGGAACAGCGCAAAGGATTGTTTCCGGGCGTGTCCGGCGTCAACGGCATTGCGATGTGGCCCAAAGGTAGGCTTGTGGCGCTACAGTGCGATGAAGAGGGAGAATTCGCCACCGTGGCTGTTATTCCCAAAGGCGACCACATCCGCCTCAACGCGACAGTGCAACCCACGGGCTATATCAAGGTTTCTGTTTCCATGCTGCACAAGGGCGATATCGAAGGCTGCTCCTTTGATAATACCGACCCGATTATCGGTGATGGTTTGGAACTTCCGGTGAC
>CAZBNU010000034.1:0-11601 GCA_964493075.1 uncultured Nitrospirales bacterium
GCCGACGAGGACGTCGGCGTTCCCAGGTGGAGTAATCGGTTAGTTTCTTAATGCGCCCTGTGCGGGAGGTTCGCAAAATTCACTGATGCAACCGGTTGTCGTGTCTCTTGCGCGTACCCAATAGTAGTATTTTGAAAGTGCACAACTGCATCCTGCGGGCGGCGCGTTTGCTGTGTCTGCATCGAAAACATCTGTCCATGTGGATTCACGAGTGTAGGAGGGGGACAGCGGGATCGCTTCGTCCTTATTATCGGAGATGCCCCGGTATATTTTGTATTCAAGCGGGTTGTCGTACTGCGGCGGTTTCCAGGTAACTATAATTTTATCCCGGTATCGGCGTGATGCTTCCACTTGCTCGGGGACGGGTGGCGACACACAATTATCAATGATACTTACAGGTTCGAAGAATACTGGCAGCGATACTTCATCCAGGGTTGAGGCGGAGGAAGCCAGCAGTACACCGTCAAGATAAACGGGTTTAGATGGTGTGGCAGCTTCGATCATGACTGGAGTTGTTTCATTGGGGGTAAGTTCCAACTGAAATGAAAACAATTCCCCTGGATTTAAGGCGAACCCCTTGTTTGTTTGATAAATGGCGATGGCCAGACATGCGCTGCTGCCCATAGTGTCAAGCGCGGTATGGAGCGTGTCCGAAAGGGTAAACCCGGCGTCCTGTTGTTGCTGTGCCAGCTGCACATAGTTGGCGGAACCATCCTTTGGCCGCAGGGTCGCCTTGTGGCTGTCGTAAACAAGAAATAGCACCAACGCTGTTGCGGGGGCTTCCACTGCATTCTGGTACACCCTTGCCGTATAGACATTCTTTTCCTGGGGGGCTGTTTCCACGCGCAGGTATAGTTGTCCGGCGGCATTTAGGGGTATAATACCCGTCAGCACCATCAAAATTTGCGCAACTACGCTTGATTTGTAATAATAGACGTTTCTGGACATTTCTTCTTTGTTAATCCCATAAATGACTTGGGGTATAGGGTTGTTGTTGCGCTCATTGCAGCAGCAATCACAAACAGTTTTCCTATCATACTTGTTTTTCAAGCGTCCAGCAAACTATTGGTTTATTATGATACCTGTAACCTGTTCCCATTGTGGACTGAAAATACTTGTTCCTGCCTCAGTGCAGGGGCATCAGGGCACCTGCCTGAATTGCGGCAGTGTCATCACCGTGCCGGTGGCGGATGCCGCTGGCGCTGCGACCACCATTGATTTCAATGCAAACGACCGTGTTGGCGATCGCTATGTCATCAAATCCTTTGTGGGGCGCGGCGGCATGGGGGTGGTCTATTGTGCTGAGGACACGCTTGTCAATGAAGAAGTGGCATTAAAGTTTCTGCGCCGGGGGGTGTTGCGCACGGAAAAAGGACGCAAACTGTTTCTGCGTGAAGCGCAGGTAGCCCGACGGCTCCGTCACGAAAATATCATCGCCGTGCATGATGTGGGGTTTACCAGCGACGGGGTGCTGTATCTTTCCATGGAATATGCGGTCGGTGTGTCGTTGCGGGACTTCTTGATGCGCTATCGCAGAAATCGCCGTCATATTCCAGTGAAGCAGGGGGTTCATATCATGCTTCAGATTCTGGACGCGCTTCACTATGCCCATCGTTGGGTAATACACCGCGACATCAAGCCCGAAAACATCATGCTGTTGAACGACAACCAGGTGAAGGTACTGGATTTCGGGCTTGCCAAGGCGGTGGAAGAAGATGCGGAAAAACCGGCGGCGGGCGAGCAACCCAAACACGTGGCGGGAACCGTGGTGTATGCATCTCCCGAACAGCTGCTGCGTCAATCTCTGGATTCTCGTAGCGACATTTATACGGCAGGGCTGTTGTTGCGTGAACTGCTGACGCTGCGCACCCCCCGCGAACTGCCTCCTGAAAAAAGCATTCAGCGCAGCGATGTTTCGCCGAGTATTTGCGCCGTGGCGGATAAGGCCATCCGGCAGGATAAGACCGAACGCTGGCAGACGGCCCAGGAATTTCGTGATGCACTGAGGATTGCCTTTGAGAAATCCTACCAGACGCATACAATCAGTACCGCAATAGTGATGAACGGTAAAACCGCTTCTACGGAAGGGATGGTCTTTTTTGAGGGTGGCTATTTTCGCATGGGCAACAACGTTATGCCGGATGCCGCTCCGGAAGCAGAAGTGTATGTGACGCCTTTCTGGATGGATGTGTATCCGGTTACCGTTAGTCAATATGAGAAATACATCAAAGAGACCGGCGCAGCGGAACCGGCGTTTTGGCGGAACCCGCAATTTAACGGACCGGAACAGCCGGTAGTGGGCATTAACTGGGAAGAAGCGCAGGCATACGCCGCCTGGCTGGGCAAACAACTGCCCACGGAAGCGCAATGGGAGTTTGCCGCACGAGGTCCTGAGAATCGTCGCTACCCCTGGGGCAATACAGCCGCTGAAACGACGCGCTGCAATTTTCGCAATTATCTGGGCATGCCAAGCATGGTTAGCATGCATGAAGACGGGAAGACCCCGGATGGGGTTGTGGATATGGCGGGCAACATATTTGAATGGACGCTGGATGTCTTTGCACCTTATGAACAGCAAAGAAGCGCCCCCGAATCCTTGAACAAGTTTCCGCAAAAAACAGTGCGTGGCGGTTGCTTTGATTCAGAAAACGATGATATCCAGACCTGGGCGCGGAAGGGCGTGTTTCCAGATGTGCGGGAAAAGCATGTGGGGTTCAGGTGCGTGATACCCCAGAAGTAGGCTGGCAGATTCGCGCTACCTGGGACGTTCCCTGCCTGCATGGGTACAAATTGCATCGAAAAGCACAGAGACCGGTTCAATTCCATGATCATTAAAGTTGCCCGGTTTTTCCCAGAACTCTTCAAGGCGACCACGGTGCTCGCGCTCATAGGCAATCACACGCAGCATCATCTGCGCCTTATCCAGAGCGCGCAGGAGACGTGCTTCGTTTGTTACACCAGTGAGAAATTCATCATGCAATTTGGTATACGTGTCGGGGAATTTTGAAAAAAGACTATTGAAGATGCCCTGTTCGCCCTTTTCCTTGGCCTCGCCCAGCCATGCGGCAGCCACCGGCATGGGAATATCCATCAACTGCGCTTCGGAAAGGTCGTGAATTAGGGCCATGGACAATGCTTTTGCCAGATCGTAGCCGTTGGGGTAGGCATTGATATAGAGCAACGTCAGAAGCGCCATGAAATGGCTGTGTGCAGAAACCGACTCTGGATCGGGGACGCCACGCAACAGAAACCCTGCACGGGGCACACGATCAAGGGGATGTATCTTGAAAAACAGTTCCAATACCTGGTCGGCGAACTCTTTGTCTGTCGTCACGACGATTCCTCTGCAGCATTCTCCGTGTCAGCGTCATCAGTAGCGCCTTCGGCTTCTTCCGCCTTCGCCTTACTGTCCCGCGGAAGCATGTCGAGGGTCTTAAGCTGTTCAAAGATGGTAGCCAGAGTTTTCTTCGCATTTACTGATGCTTCGGCTTCTTCCGCACCTTCATCGCTGTCTTCTTCAAAGTTTTTCAGCGTGTCGCGAATACCATCAATGACACGCAACAAGTCGGATTCTTCCTGGTCCATCAGTTCCTG
The DNA here is from genome assembly GCA_964493075.1 of uncultured Nitrospirales bacterium. Lineage (GTDB taxonomy): Bacteria > Hydrogenedentota > Hydrogenedentia > Hydrogenedentales > CAITNO01 > SLFT01. Next base: position 3,595 of record CAZBNU010000034.1, read on the forward strand.
CAGGTCGGCAGTGGAGGTTGCAGGGGGTTCCTCGGCAATGCTTTCTGTGAAGGCGATTAGTTCTTCCAACTGCTTCTCCAGATCGTTGATTCGATCCATCAAAGAAGCCTTCTGTTTTTCGAGGCGGTCAACAATCTCGCTGACATCCGGCGTGGTGTCCGGTGCACCTTCCTTGAGTTGGTTGAGTTCTTCGCGTAGATCTCTCAATTCCCCTTCGCTGCGTTCGAGCGCCGAACGTGCAGCATCGCGCTCGTGGGTAAGTTGCTCCACTTGTTCGCGCAGGTTTTTGATTTCCTCCGGGTCGCCTTGTGGCGTTGCGGCAGGCGCACTCTTTGCTGCTTCAAGTTCGTTTATTCGCGCCTTCAGCGCCGCAATCTGTTTGGTGGCCGCTTCCGGTATAGGAGCGCCTTCAGTTTTTGGAAGGGGCTTGATGCCGATAATGGTGCCGCTATTGAGGTAAGCCTTCATTTTTCCGCTGAGGGCGGGAAGAATGCTGGGGTGGATGTTGGTGGCGACCACGACGATTTGGTTGTATTGCTGGAAGGCCAGTGCGACTCTCTCCAGTGCTGCCGCATCTTTCTCAAACAGATGCAGTTCGTCCACAATCAATATGGCCGGATATTTCTTCTGCAGCTTTTCCGGATTGTCCGGAAGATTCTTCACCTTGTTGGGAAAGTCTTTCGACGAGATGAGCGCAACGCCAACTTTGGTGTTTTGTTCACGGAATTGATTGACAATTGCCCAAAGCAGGTGGCTTTTCCCTGAACCGCTTTCGCCCAACAGTACTATGGGTTTGGGCAAGTCCGGTTCCAACGCCGCCAGTCTGCCGCACATATCAAATGCGGCCTTGTTTGTGTCGTGGACAACAAAACTGTCGAAAGAAAAGCCTTTCATCGTGCTACTCCTGCTGTGTTGGATATTCGTACCTTCTGCTTCCGGTTATCCCGATAGCAATTATTCAGCACTACCTCGATACATACCTTCAATAAGATTGTAAACTGATTGAATATCTTTTTCAACTATGGTTCCGACGATCAATCTATTTTACAATTATATAGAATTCGCATACCCTGCTTCTAATCCGTCATTGCACGGAAAATACTGGAAACGGTACACCCCGACTAAAGCGCCTGACGGTGAAGTTTTGACAGGTATATATGTAGCACGGCGATATCTGCGGAACGCACACCTGGGATACGTGTTGCCTGTCCAAAGTTCACTGGCTTGATTTCGTTTAGGCGCTGGCGGCTTTCACGGGGCAGTCCCGGAATGATTTCATAATCGAGCGTTTCCGGGATGCGCATGTCTTCTGCCTTTTTGAAGCGTTCAATGGTCTTGGACTCCCGTTCCAGATAGCCGCCATATTTTACCCGAATCTCCACCTGTTCCCGTTCCTCATAGGGAAGAACGTGAGGGGAAGGAGAGAGATGCAGCAGCGTTTCCAAGGTCATACCGGGCCGGCGCAAGAGTTGTTCGGCTGGTTGTGGCGCGGTCATGGGCGCTTCCCCGCAATTGCAAAGCAGGCCGTTCACCACGTCGTTAGGCGTTATTATGGTTTGTTGAAGGCGGGTAATTTCCTGAACGATGCGTTGTTCCTTTTCTCGGACGGCATGTATCTTCCCTTCACCAGCGATGCCATAGTGTGCCAGTCGTATGTCGGCGTTGTCGTGCCGCAAATGAAGTCGGTACTCGGCCCGCGAAGTAAACAGCCTGTACGGCTCCATAACGCCTCTGGTAACAATGTCGTCCACCAGTACACCCAGATAGGCCTCGTTGCGCCCGATCAGCAGGGGAGGGGCCTTGTCGAGCATGCGCAAGACATTCAGTGAGGCAAAAAGACCCTGCGCGGCGGCCTCCTCATACCCCGAAGTGCCGTTGATTTGTCCGGCATGAAATAGCCCGGCTATGCGCTTGGTTTCAAGGGTGGGCTTAAGATTTGTGGGCTGGATATAATCGTATTCCACTGCATAACCTGGTCGGATGATTTCGGCATGTTCAAGCCCAGGACAACTGTGCAGCATGGCAAGTTGCACATCTTCCGGTAGGCTGGTTGACAGGCCGTTTACATAATACTCTGCCGTCTCAAGCCCTTCCGGTTCAAGGAAAAGATGGTGGCACGGCTTATCCGGGAATTTCACGATCTTGTCTTCTATACTGGGACAATACCGTGTTCCAATGCCTTCTATGCGCCCGGAATACAGTGGGCTACGGTCCATGTTGCGCAGAATAATTTCGCGTGTTTCCTCAGTTGTGCGGGTCAGCCAGCAGGAGACAAGATTACGATTGAAGCCATTGACGGGGGTGGCGAAGGAAAAGGGACGTGGTTCCGGATCGCCCGGCTGTTCTTCCATCGCGTCGAAATTGATGCTGCGTTTGTGGATGCGCGCACAGGTGCCGGTTTTCAAGCGACCCACGTCGAAGCCCAACTGACGATAGGTTGCACTGAGTTGATTGGCAGGTGCGCCGCCGCCCCGCCCGCCTGCAACTGTTGTCATGCCATAGTGAAGCAATCCGCCGAGAAATGTGCCCGTGCATACGATGACCGCGGATGCGGCTATTTCTTCATCAAAGGCGGTGCGAATACCGGCGATAGCATTGTTTGCGACAACAAGGTCGGTCACCTCTGCCTGCTTCAAAAAAAGATTCGGGGTGCTTTCGCAGACCCGCTTCATATCCTGCTGATAAAGGAAGCGGTCGGCCTGGGCACGGGGCGAATGTACAGCGGGGCCTTTGCTGCGGTTCAGCATTTTGAACTGGATGCCGGTACGATCAATGCAGCAGGCCATTTCGCCGCCGAGGGCGTCTATTTCACGGGTGAGCTGGCCTTTAGCCACACCACCGATAGCAGGATTGCAGGACATTCGGCCAATGTCGTCCAGATTCATGCTGACAAGCAGTGTGCGCCGGCCCATGCGCGCACATGCCAACGCCGCTTCGATGCCGGCATGACCAGCGCCAACGACAATAACCTCAAAATCTGTATTCATTTGTTACTCACAACAATGCGTGCATAGTGTCGACTGGAGATGTCTGATTATTTATTTTGTTCCTCTTCGGGGACATCTTCCGGGGCGGTTTCCGTTGGCGCCTCAGGTTTGGACTGAAAAACAAGGTCTACACCACCGGGCATTTGAATGGGCGCTGCAGTTTTGCCTTCGGCTTCCCTTTTTTCGATTGTAGCAATGGCAGCCTCGAGTGCTTCGCGCGTTGCATCATCCTCGGTTTCATCCAGACACGCCTTTATGACGGGTACTACGTCGGGACCGGCCATTTCGGTGAGTACCTTTATCGCCCGTGAACGAGCAGCATCGCTGAGTTTCTCGTCACAAATGGAATCTGTGAAAATGTCCAGATGCTTCATGGCGATCATAGGCGGCATGCCCAGTACAATTTCATCCCTGTCTTTTGCGGAAGCATCCGGACTTTCCCATATTTTCATGATATTGGGAAGCACTTCCACATCGCCTTTCCGGAGCATCACCATGGAAGCCACCTTGCTTACATGTTCATCATCATCATGGGCCAGTTCGCGTACCTTGAAAAAAGCATCAGCAGCATAGCAGTTTCCCAGCAAATGGGCGGCACAACCACGGGTAATGGAGTCGTTTTGGGCGTCTGTAAGCGGTATTAACCTTGCGGAATGGCTGTCGTTCACATGGGGAGATAGGGACGCCACGGCAAGTATTTTTGCCATCTTTGGGGCTGTGGGGTCTTCCAGTACCTCGAATAAAGGGTTGAGTCCATTGGGCCCCTGCAGTGCCAGTTCGTTGGCAATGATCATGGCGCGGTCGAAGTCAAGGTGATCGTAATCCGTTGCCGCCAGATCGTTCCACTCCGCCATCAGGTCGGTGCCGTTCTTAACCTCAGGTTTGGTATTTGTAGTTGTAGGAATCGGTTGCGCGCCACAAGCGGAGAGGAGCAGCAAAGCGCAGGTGAGTGCGGATACGATACAAAGGTGTTTCATAGTTTTCGAGGTCCTTTCATAGTGCTGAAAAATTGCGGGAGACAGCATTTTTATCTTCTTGCCTATATTAACAACGCTTTAAGGGTAGCAAATAACGACTCATACTATGGAATATTATCACAACAGTGCCGTTTGAGACTAACACGGGAACTGTCCAGAACCCGAAAGGTACTCCAAAGGTGGTTTTTGCTAAGCTGCACAGAGACTGCAATTCAACGAGATGGTTCATTGATGTGTTTCTTGTGTTCTTTGTGGTTGATGCGTTGTTTTATGGGATCAACATTGTGCAGACTCACACATTACAGCAATGTATTTGCGTCTGCCATGTCGGACAGGTATTATGTAGCACAGGGCATACTTCTTATGTGTGTTTATTCCATGAAGCCATGTAAAAAAAATCGAGGGATTTCGGTTGTGAACCCAGATACTTCACTTAGAACTCTTATTGACGAGGTGATTTTGCTTGCGAAACAGCAGGCCAAAGGCAGGTCGCCCAAATTGGTGCTCTCAAAAGAGACGATGGCATTGCTAAATGCTATCGGTCAGGACGGGGTGATGTCGCAGCAGGCCGAAAAGGTGTCTGATGTGTACGATCAAAAAACGCCTGTTGCTGAAATTGAAAGTAATGAGGTCGAAAAAGATATGCAGGAAAAATCTTTGCCACCAAATGCTTCCCTAACCGAAAAAAATCTGGCGGCAATTGTCGAAGAGGTCGCGGCATGTCGTAAATGTCCCTTGGGAGAACTACGCAATAATACTGTACCCGGTGAGGGCGATCCCAATGCAAAACTGGTTTTTGTGGGTGAGGCGCCTGGCGCTGATGAGGACCGCACCGGCAGACCCTTTGTAGGCCGCGCAGGCCAGTTATTGACCAAGATCATTGTCAATGCGATGGATATGAGGCGTGAGGACGTATTTATTTGTAATGTGCTGAAATGCCGTCCCCCTGAAAACCGAGTTCCGAATCCTGAGGAGGTGATGCTGTGTGAGCCTTACCTGTTGCAGCAGTTGGACATCATCAAGCCAAAGGTTATCTGTGCGCTCGGAGCAACCGCTGCGCAAACCCTGCTCAAAACCAAAGAGCCCATTAAAAATCTGCGCGGCGTTTGGCACAACTATCACGACATTCCCTTTCGGGTTACCTATCACCCTGCCTATTTGTTGCGTAATCCCCCTGACAAAAGAAAGGCCTGGGACGATGTAAAGGAGATATTGCGGGTGTTGCGCGGTGAAATCACGCCGGACATATAATGGAGGTCCATTGATGCCACGCCACCGTCCGAAAAAAAATCTTTTGCCCAAGCGCATCGCTTGGTACAATTCGCTTTTCTTTCGGGTTATTGTGCTGTGCGCAGTGTTGCTTCTCTGTCTCTTCGGTTCCGTAATTGTGATCACCCATCACTTTTTTCAACAGGCCGCCCAGCAGATGGAATCCCAAGCTGCTGATATTGCCCATAACCTGGAAATCCGCTTTGATGAAGGTTTTGGCAATGATTATGGTGAACTCGAAACAGAGTTTATGGACTTGTATGAGGGGGTGGACATTAAACTGGATGAGCAGGAAGCGGTGGATCAGGATGCCTCATTTACCATAGAGCGTCTTAAGGATGGTGGTTTTGCGCGAGTCGCCCGTGTGCCGTTGATGAATGCTGACAAGCAGGTGATGATGACCGTCAGCATGACCGTATTTCCGCAGACGGAAATTTTGCGTGCATTTCGCAATCGCTACATGATGGCGCTCATGGTGGTATTTGTTGTGGCACTTGGATTGATGGTCTATTTCATTAGCAAGGCGTTGCGTCCCCTGATGCGGTTGTCGGAGAGTTGTGCCGCCATTGGTGATGGCGAACTCACCATGGTCAACACGAAGGGGATATCAGGTGAAATACTGGCGTTAGAACAGACCTTTAATGACATGGTCGCCAGTCTGCGTGAGAAGGAAATGATGGAGGGCAAACTACGTCAGGCGCAGCGTCTGTCGGCGCTGGGCAATCTGGCCGCAGGCATCGCCCATGACGTACGCAATCCCCTGAACGCCATCAAACTGCTGTCGAGTCATGCGTTGTCCATGCTGGAAACTGAAGAACATCCCGCCACCAAGCCCATGCGCACCATACGCACCGAGGTGGATCGCCTGGAAGAGATTGTATCCAGTTTCCTGTCCTTGGCCCGTGAAACAGAGTTGTGTCGCGAACCGACCGAACTGGAACCTCTCCTGCAGGAGTGTGTGCGCCTTTTTCAGAAGGATGCTGAGGCGCGCAGCGTGCGTTTGATTGCTGATTTGCGTACACCCGGACTAGTGCTTGCCCTCGACCCCAAACAGTGGACCCGTGCCGTGTTAAATGTATTGCTGAATGCCCTTGAGGCTTGCCCTGAAGGCGGGCGGGTTAGACTGTTTTCGCGTTTGACAGAAAATACCTGTGAAATAGAAATTCGTGATGATGGGCCCGGCCTGTCGAAAGAAGTGGTGGAGCGGGTTTTTGATCCCTACTACACCACTAAGCCGGGCGGCACCGGGCTTGGTCTTTCCATCACACGGGGCATTGTGGAAGAGCACGGCGGCGCCATAGAACTTTCCAGCAGTCCGGGACTCGGATGCCAGGTGCTTATAAAAATTCCTCTAGGGAAGAGTCAGAATTAAGGGATATATGAACAAACATGAATAAGCGGATTGTAGTCACGGAAGACGATCATGTCCAACGGGAAATCATATCGGATATTCTTGAGCAATCGGGGTATACGGTTTGTGCCTGTGCTGATGGCAGCACGGCTCTTGAAACTATTCAGGATATGCCCTGCGACGTGCTGCTGACCGATATGAAAATGCCGAATATGGACGGATTGGAATTGCTGCGGCGCGCAAGAAGCCTTGCGCCCGATCTGGATGTCGTCGTGATGACCGCCCACGCCACCATCAAGACCGCAGTGACTGCCATCAAGGAAGGCGCGGCGGATTATCTTGAAAAGCCCTTTGACAAGGATGAGTTGTTGTTGGTGATGGCGCGCACCTGTGAGCGCAACGAATTGCGGCGCCATAATCGCATGCTCACCCGTCTCGTGGATGACGCCGTTTCGCTCGGGAACATCGTTGGGAACAGTGCCGCAATGCGCGATGTGTTTGAACGCACACGCCGTGCCGTAGCGGTTTCAAGTAACGTGCTGATACAAGGGGAATCAGGAACGGGGAAGGAACTGATTGCGCGGCACATTCACTTTTCGGGTCCCCGCGCCAAGAAGCCTTTTGTGGTGGTCAATTGCGCCGCCATTCCCGACAATCTGGTGGAATCGGAATTGTTTGGCCATGAAAAGGGCGCCTTCACCGGTGCGGAAGCCAGTCGGTCGGGAAAATTTGAACTTGCGCACGGCGGCACGTTGTTTCTGGACGAGATTGGCGATATGCGGCTGGAGAGCCAGGCAAAACTCCTGCGCGTGCTTCAGGACGGCATCATAGAACGGGTTGGTGGTGGTAAGCCGCGCAATGTGGATGTACGGGTTGTTGTTGCCACCAATCGCAATCTCAAGCAATGCGTTCAGGACGGCACGTTTCGCGAGGACTTGTATTACCGACTGGAGGTACTCGCCATCAACCTGCCGCCCTTGCGCGATCGCATGGAGGACATGCCTTATCTTGTTAGTCATTTCAAAGAAAAACTAGCTGATAAACTGAGGATAGAACCACCTGTAATCGGGCCTGATATACTTGACGCTTTCAGACGGTACAGGTGGCCGGGCAACGTGCGCGAACTGGAAAACACCCTTGAGCAGGCCTTCATCCTCGCCAGAGGCGTGGAACTCACCCAGGACGACCTGCCCGAGAAGTTAAGGAACAAGGAGCCTCAATCAGGGGAAATTGTGTTGCCACCCGGCGGACTGGTGTTGGAGGACGTGGAACAGGAACTCATCCGCCAGGCGCTGGAGCGTTCCGGCGGTCGTATCAAAGAAGCAGCCGAATTGCTCGGCCTTACATACAAGACTTTACAATACAGAATGAAAAAACACGAAATAGAACGGGAATAAAGTAGAAGGGGCATCTCTGCCTCTTT
>CAZBNU010000034.1:11701-28093 GCA_964493075.1 uncultured Nitrospirales bacterium
TCTTAAGGCGACAGGAGAGTATGTCATGCGATTCGTTTTTGCAACAACAGTATTGACCTTGGCATTTACTGGCGTCATTTATGCCCTGGAAGTGGGGGAGTCAATAGGGGCTGTATCCTTTGAAACACTGGACGGATTGCCGCGCACTATGGACAATTACGGAGAGCGCAACGGTACCGTCGTGGTCTTCCTGTCAGCGCGATGCCCCGAAACCGCCGCCCACGTGGATGCCATAAATGATACCTATGAAAAGTTTCGCTTCCGTGAGGTACTCTTCGTTGGTGTATGCGCAAACCCCAATGAAATAGGCGAAGAACTGCGTGCTTTCCTGCAGAACAATGGTGTTCGATTTCCCGTATACCGTGATCCGGAAGGCGCACTTCCTAAACGGTTCAATGCCACCGTTACACCGGAGTTCTTTCTTTTGGACAAAGCGGGACAATTGGTTTATCGTGGTGGTTTGAGGGCGGAAGACCATAGCACCGCACTTGAGAATGCCATCAAAGATATGATTGCCCGCAAGCCGGTGAAAGAAGCCGCCACAGTCGCGGTCGGAACGCCCATCGGCAAGGCAATGCCCCCCTACGCAGGACAAAACCCTTTTGGTGCAATCCGCTTCTCCTCAACGCTGGTTTTTGATGCTGTTCCCGGTGCAGCGGTCCATCATTGCTCCACCATTGCTGAAGCGTCCAACGGCGATATGCTGTGCCTTTGGTACGGCGGCAGTTACGAATCCGCGGAAGATCAGGCGCTATTTCTAGCGCGGATGACCAAAGGCGGTTGCTCCTGGGGTGCTGTGGATCGGCTGATATGGAATGTTGAATATCCTCCTGGCAATGCGGTGATCTTCAGGGGATCGGGTGATCGCCTGTGGATCATATGGGGACGTATGGAAAGCACACGTCCCTTGCGTCGTGGTGGCGGTTGGGATGCGTGTCGGCTTATGGTGCGTTATTCCGATGACAACGGCGTAACCTGGTCTGACGATACGGAAATTGCGGATTCATTCGGTTGGCTGCCGAGGAATCCATCGCTTACGTTGAACGATGGCACGCTGGCGTTGCCCGTCAGCGGCAGTTGCGATGGCAAAAGTGGTTCAGCGCTGCTGGTGTTGAATACGGCAACAGCGGCTTGGGAACGGCTCGGTCTCATCAGTGCAGGCAGCCAGCCCACGGTCATACAACGAAATGACGGTTCCCTGCTTGCATATATGCGCAACCAGCCGCGTCTACTGCAAAGCGAATCATCTGATAACGGTCAAACCTGGACTGCACCCGTGCGTTCGGCACACAAGAATCCCGGGGCAGGCGCTGCCATGCTCAAACTGCGCAGTGGCAGGATTGTGTTGGTCTACAACGACTCGGAAACGGAACGTTCGCCTCTGTGCGTCATCCAGTCCTACGACGACGGCAAGACCTGGCAGGATAGGCGTATCCTCGAAGCCGATGACGGCGAATACTCCTATCCCTTCATCACGCAGGCCGCTGATGACACCATACACGTTACCTACACCTACCGTCGGTACAGTATAAAACATACGGCATTCAATGACGCCTGGTTGACCCATCTGGAACGCCCCAATTGAACACAGGCTTTTGGGCTGATTCAGACAGTAGTCTTTCATTTTCTAATCTGCGTAAATCTGCGTAACCTGCGGATAAATGCCATAAATCCACGCTGTGCTATTCCGCCCTGCTTTCACCGGATATTGTGATTTTGCTATACTAGGCGCTCCACCGTGACGCAACCGCAGTGTGGTTGTGTTGCGTATGCAGGTGTCGTGTCTCTTCATTTCAGGAAAACGCAAGTGAATAAAATTGCTGTACATTTCGGAGCGGGCAGTATTGGCCGTGGGTTTCTGGGACAGCTCTATTTCGAGAGCGGCTACAGCACTGTTTTTATTGATGTTATGGAGGATGTGGTTGCCGCACTCAATGAACGTAAAGCATATCCTGTGGACATCGTATCCGAAACAGATGTTGAACGCATCGAAATAAAAAATGTGAGCGCGGTGAGCGGCAAAGACCGCGAGGCCGCCGCCGCAGTCCTTGCACAGGCTGCCATTGCTTCCACGGCCGTGGGCTTGAACGCATTGCCCCATATTGTGCCGGTGATTGCGCGCGCTATAGAACTGCGTTTTGCCGATGACAATGCGTTGCCACTGGATATTATGCTCTGCGAGAATGTGAAAAACGGCGAGGCCTACATGCGTGAGTTGGTGAAAAAGCAACTTCCCATGGAACACCATGCTGATCTTGACGAAAAGGTGGGTTTTATAGAGGCAAGCATCGGGCGCATGGTACCCGTGATGACCGCAGAGCAACGCGCTGTGGACCCCCTGTTGGTGTGTGTGGAGCCTTACTGTGAATTACCGGTGGATGCTGCCGGGTTCAAAGGTCCCGTGGCGCCAATCAAACACTTGAAACCTACTGGTAATTTTGTCGGCTATGTGGAGCGCAAACTCTTCGTTCATAACCTGACACACGCCACAGCAGCCTATTTAGGCTATCGTAAGGGCTATTCCTATATTTACGAAGCCATACGCGATGATGAGATTCGCACACAGGTGGAAGGCGCAGGCAAAGAAAGCTGCGAAGCGCTGTCAAAGAAACGCGGTCTTGACGCTGGTGAACTGGTTGCCCATGTGGAAGACCTGATTTTCCGGTATCATAATACGGCGCTGGCGGATCAGGTGGCGCGTGTCGCCCGTGACCCCTTGCGTAAACTCAGGAAAGATGACCGTCTTATTGGTGCGGCGTGTTTGTGCGTGGAACAGGGTGTAGCGCCAAAACATATTGCAATTGCAGCAGCCGCCGCGATATTGTACGATGCCGAGGACGACCCGACTGTCCCGAAGGTGCGCGAGACTCTGGCGCGGGGTGGTGTGGAAGCCGTGCTACGTGAAATCAGTAATATAGAACCGGATACACAACCGGGCATCATGATTGTGAATGCCTGTCACGAACTACAAAATAAAGGATAAATTTTATGCAGGAAATTCTGCTGCCCAAGATGGGCAACTCAGTGGAAGATGCCGAAATCGTAAAATGGTTCAAGCAGGAAGGCGACACTGTTGAAGTGGGGGAGCCCCTATTCTCCATCCAAACAGACAAGGCGGAAGTGGAGTGTGAAAGCACCGCAGCTGGCGTATTGCGCAAGATTCTGCTGCCCGAAGGCGTCGAAGCACCAGTGCTTACGGTGGTGGCGTTGGTGGGCGCTGCTGATGAGGCACTGCCTGACTTGTCGCAGTATGGTGGCGGGGCTGCGAAAGCAACCGCTGCTCCTGAAGCACCTGTCCCATCTGCCGCGGCTGCACCTGCTGCTGCACCGATAGCAACAGTAGCCGCTTCAGGCAATGCGCCTGTGTCGCCACGGGCGCGCAAAATTGCCGCAGAACGTGGGGTGGATGCCTCAAGTCTTGCCGGAAGTGGCGTGGGCGGACGTGTCATGGAAGCGGACGTACTGGCGGCTTCCGCGTCAGGCGGTAGCGTAAAGATTACGCCTACTGCAAAACGCATGGCGGAAAATGCAGGTATTGCCACGGCGGGTATCGCTGGCACAGGTATTGGCGGAAAAATTACCAAGGCAGACATTGCACATGCCGTTGAGTCGCCTGCGGCTGTTGCACCGGTTGCTGGTGCAACGCTTAAACCGTTGACCCCAATGCGTCGTATTATTGCGGAACGTATGTGCGCCAGCAAGTACAATGCGCCCCACTATTATGTTACGGTCGAGGTGGATATGTCTGGCGCAAAGGCGTTCCGTGCTAAGAACAAGGCGTTCAAAGCATCCTACAACGATCTGGTGTTATACGCCACAGCGAAAGCACTTCGCGAATTTCCGAGCGTCAATGCACGCTGGCGTGGCGATGCCATTGAAGAGGGCGGTGATGTCAATCTTGGCATGGCGGTAGCACTGCCAACCGGCCTGATAGTGCCGGTCATCCGCCAGGCGCAGAATTTGTCCCTTGAAGGCTTATGTGCCGCAGCCAGGACACTCGCGGAAAAGGCGCAGACGGGAAAATTGATGCCCGACGATTACCAGGGCAATACCTTTACTGTATCGAATCTTGGCGCTTTTGGCGTAGACCATTTTACCGCCATCATCAACCAGCCGGACAGCGCCATCATTGCTGTAGGTCAGATGAAAGACCGTGTTGTCGTTATTGACGGCGGCATCCATATCCGGCCCATCATGAAACTGACCATCAGCAGTGACCACCGTGTGATTGACGGGTCTGTTGCTGCCCGGTTCATGGGACGCCTTAAAGAAATCCTTGAAGAAGCGGCATTCTAATTCTGGCGTTTCCTCAATCTAAAATAATAAACGAGCCATCGTCATTGCGAGGAACGAAGCAATCTGGTGTTACGTGATGACTATCGGTTAACGAGATTGCTTCGTTCTTCGCAATGACGAACGTAGTAGTCGTATAGTAACAAAATACTAAACAGGGAGTTTGTCATGAAAAATTATGATGTGGTGGTAATAGGTGCGGGTCCTGGCGGGTATGTGGCGGCTATTCGCGCTGCACAGCGCGGCGCGAAGACAGCCGTGGTAGAACGCAAGTTTCTGGGTGGTGTTTGTCTGAACATTGGCTGCATTCCCACCAAAACATTGATTCATACAGCGGAACTGTATCACCAGATGCAGCATGCCGATGAATTTGGGTTGTTGGTCAAAGATGTAAAACTGGACATCAAGAAACTGCTCAAGCGCAAGGAAAAGGTAGTCGGTATTAACACCGGCGGCATTGATGCGCTGTTCAAGGCCAACGGCATAGACACCTATTTTGGCGAGGCCGCCATTCCTGCCGCAGGCGTGGTTACGGTGGACAAGGAAGAACTGCGCACCAAGAACATCATCATTGCCACCGGCGGACGCCCCGCAGTCTTGCCTGGCCTTGAGTTTGACGGCAAGGTCGTTATTGGCAGCACAGAAGCCCTGAAGATGGACTATGTGCCCAAGAGTGTCGCCGTTATCGGCGCTGGCGCTTTGGGTGCAGAGTTTGCCTGTATCTGGAATGCCTTTGGCGCAAAGGTCACCTTGGTGGAAATGATGCCCACTGTATTGCCGCGGGCGGACGAAGAACCGGCGAAACAACTGGAACGCATTTTCAAGAAAAATGGCATGGATGTGCGTACCAGCACGAAAGTGGCCAAACTCGAACGTACCAAAAAAGGTGCGACACTGCACTTAGAAGGTGCGGGCGCTGGCAAAGTTGAAGCGGAAATTGTGCTTGTGGCCATCGGCCTGCAATGTAATTCTGAACTGGTTGCTGCCAATCCGAAACTGGGCATCAAACTGGGCAAGCGCGGCGGCATAGAAGTGAACGACCGCATGGAAACCGGTGTGCCGGGCATTTACGCAGTGGGTGATGTCATAGACCGCACCTGGCTGGCGCACGGTGCATCTAGCGAGGGTATCGTCGCTGCCACCAATTGCACCGGCGGTTCCAGGAAAATGGATTATCGCGTTCTGCCCGCCTGCAATTTTACCTCGCCTGAACTGGCCAGCGTCGGGATGACGGAAAAAGAGGCGAAGGAAAAAGGATACACTGTCAAAACCGGACGCTTCATGTTTGCCGGAAATGGTCGCGCCCACGCCCTCGGCAGCACAGATGGCATGATCAAGATCATCGGAGATGCCGCTACGGATGAAATTCTCGGAGTGCATATCCTAGGCCCGGAAGCGGGAGAGATGATTGCCACCGCTGCACTCGCAATGAGTATGGAGGCCACGGTGGAGGAAATTGTGAACACAATACATACCCATCCCACGTTGTCCGAAGTGATGCTGGAGGCTGCAGAAGACTATTATGGCATGGGTATTCACTCCCGACCATCAAAACCGAGAAAGTAACGAAAATAAAAATTATGGGTAATATTTGCGTACAGTGTCAAAACATTATATAATGATAGGTAGCAGGTGAATAGTATCCATAAGGTATGTTTTCACAAAAATAAAAAGGACGATATATGGATTCAGAAGCGCAAGGCGCAATAGCGCGACTGAACGGGTTGCTTGATGAACTTGACGACATGTATGTGAGTTCAGTGGGAAATCTTGAAAACCGTTTGTCAGTTGCTCGTGCTGCAATAGAAAAAGCGCGTCGCAATCGTGGCGGCAAGCCGCAGGACGTGAAAAGTATTTCGGAAGCAACAGCTGCCAGTCCCTCTCCTGAATCAGACGCGGAGCGGACTGCATTACTGGAGCGCATATCGCAATACGAGAAACAGGTTGCGGGATTGGAGGCGGCTGTCGCCGAAAGTGCTTCCAAAGATGCACGAATTGCTGAACTTGAGGGGCTTGCTGATGAAGTTTCACGGCGAGATGCGGCAATAGCAGAGCAGAAGGACGCGCTTGAAAAATACAAGCAGCGCGAATCTCGTTACGAGGGCCTTGACGCGAAACTGGATGAATATAACGAGAAAATCAAGGCACTGGAGAGTGCTGTCCAGCAGCGTGAAGAGCAGGTTAAGGAGGCTGGCGCACAGGTGCAGGAGCGCGACGCGCAGATAGCCTCTCTTCGTGAGCAGATACAGGAACGGGAACAGCAGATAAAAGGCAATGAAGGTGCTGCTGCAGGGCTGGAGAAGGAACTGGAATCCAGTAAAGCGCAGCTGCAGGCGCTGAACGAACAGTTGCAGCAGAAGGACGAGGAAATCAAGGCGCAACAGGAGGCCGCTGTTCTGCTTAAGGATGAAGTGCGCCAGCGTGAAGCGTCTATTGCCAAGTTGGAAGAAAAGATTCACCAGGGCAATGCCGATGCAACGGCGTTGCGTGAACAGCTTGAAAAAATCCAGGCGGACAATGCTGTTGAAGATTTGCAGCGCGATCTGTCCGAGAAAACGGATAAAGTAAAATCGCTCGAAGGGGCGCTTCGTACTACGGAAGAAGACCGTGCCAAACTCGAACTGGAAGTGAAAATGCTTCTTGGCGAGATTGAAGGGATGCGGTATCAGAACAGTGAACTTGAAATCCTACAGGGGAAGGTTGCGAAACTGGAAACCGACCTGCAGGAAGAGCGTGCGAAAGTAGTGCGTCTGAAAGCCGCGCAGAATGCAGCGCCAGCAAAAGAAACCGCTGCGCTGTCGCCTGATTCTGTACCGAGAGATACAGAAGAATCTGCCACCAAGCGGATTGGCGCTGCTGCCAAAAAAGGCCGTCGCGGCGCCCGTAAACAGATGGGTGAGATATTGGTTGAGGCAGGTGTGTTGACGGAGGAGCAATTGCGCGAGGTGATTGCTTTCCAGGCCACCGATCCCAAACGGAAACTTGGCAGTGTGGTGGTGGAGCGTGGTTACGCGACAGAGGAAGTTATTGCAGCAGCCCTGGCGGCGCAGATGCATGTGCGTTTCATCGAAAATTTGGATCAGGAACTGCAACCCGGCGTGATTAAACTTGTTCCCAATCATCTTATCAATAACCACAGGTGTGTACCCCTTTCGCTTAATGCCGGTCAGTTGCTTGTGGCAATGGCAAATCCCCTCGACCTCATTGGCATTGAGAACATCGAATTGGCCACCAATCTGCGTGTTGAAGTAGCGGCGGCAACACCTAGCGAAATCGATCAGATCATCGAAAAGTATTTTAACAGGATGAAAGCCTATCAATAGGTCTTGGGTCTTGGAATAAACGGCTTTGTCGTGTCTAATCATAAATGACGCTAACTAATTACCATGCAGTTGCGGAGGACATGGAGATTTCCCTTCTTTTGTTCCCATGCTGTGCCTGGGAACATGTGCTTGTTTGTGGCTAGATTTGTTTTCCCCTTCCATTCCCAGGCACAGCATGGGAACGAGAAAAAGGAGAATCGAAATGAAGAGTATGTTGTCAACAATAAACCTGTGTATGCTGCTTGTGTTGTGTTGCAGTGCAAATCTTTATGCCGTGGAAGTTTCCGGTGTTGTATTTAATGACGCAGACGGAAACGGCATTTATGATAACAATGAAACACGGATTCCAAATATATGTGTTTCCAATGGAGAAGAGGTCGTAGAGACTGATTCGCAGGGACGCTATACTTTGCCGATCAATGACATGGGCGTGGTATTTGTCATCAAGCCAAGCGGCTGGGCGGTTCCTGTTGATCCTGTCACTCAGGCAGGCAAGGGCTATTACATCCATCGCCCGGAAGGATCACCCAAACTTAAATATGGCGGTGTGGCGCCTACCGGCGATTTGCCGAAGGAAATCAATTTTCCCCTTACTAAATCCGAGGAGTCTGCGCCATTTGATATTTTGTGCATGGGCGATTCCCAACCCCGTGACTTGATGGAAGTGCATTATTTTGCCCAGGACCTCGTGGCGGAAGTCAAGGGGATGGATGCCGCTTTCGGCATTACGCTGGGCGATCTGGTATTCGATAATCTCAGCATGTTTGAGCCCATGGCGCAGGCAACCGGCATGATCGGCATCCCCTGGTATTACGTGCCCGGCAACCATGATATGGACTATGATGCGCCCACCTGGCAGCAGGCCAACGAAACTTTTCTGGGTTTTTTCGGACCCTCTTATTATGTCGCCGCCTATGCCAACGCCCATGTATTTGTGTTGAACAACATTCGCAGAGAGATACAGGAAGGCAAGTATCATGGGGAGTTTGGTGAACGCCAGTTAAACTTCGTAGCGAATTACCTCAAGCATGTTCCCAAAGACCACCTCCTCATTTTCACCATGCACATACCCGTTATGAGCGTGGATGACAAGGTGGCATTTTTCAATCTGTTTCAGGACTATCCCAATGCGGTTTCCCTGTCTGCCCACTGGCACCGCCATCAACAGTATCTGCTGGGAAAAGAGGACGGCTGGCCCGGCGACACCCCTCATCACCATGTCGTTCAGGGCACTGCCTGCGGCAGCTGGTATCGCGGCCACTACGACGCAGTAGGCATTCCCCGCGCAGTTATGGACGACGGTACGCCCAAGGGTTATTCCATCGTTACCGTTGGTGACGACGGCAAGTACAGCATGAACTATCGCGCCACGCGCCGTCCGGCAAGCTACCAGATGGATATTTATGCGCCTCCTAGTGTTGCCGTTGATGCCATTGCCGATACAGAAGTCATCGTCAATTTCTTCAACGGAACGCCGAAGTGTAAACTGGAAATGCGGTTAAACGATGGTGTTTGGACCGCTATGGAACGGTTTACGGGCAAAGCCCCCTTCTATGCGGAACTCTATGAGCGTCAGGAACTGTTTCTGCGCAAGGTCGCTGGGGTGCGCGGTCTGGCGGACGCTGACGAAAAGGCCATCCGCAAGATTGAGGACGAATTCCGGCCTGTTATGGGACGCGGTCAACCTGACCCGGCAGATACGGGCCATCTCTGGCGCGCAAAACTTACAGGTAGCGCAACTCCCGGTTATAACACCATCGAAGTGCGCGCCCATGACATGTTCGGTAGTACCCACGAGGCCGTGCGCTATATCCGCGTCAAATAATAGCCTATACCTTGTGTAGGCGTACCTTCCAGGTGCGCCCAGGAAGAGCCTATGGCCGCCGTAATCATCATAGTCGCAGGCGCTGGCATATCCCTGATTGCCAGTTGGCAGGTCTACAGCTATTACAAAGGGCAGATCACCAGCAACGGGTTGATCGCTTACCTCTCTTTCATGCTGATCATGGCGGCAATTATGATTGTCGGCGGCAACGCAGGGAACGCTGCCGTCGGTGGAAAATTCGCTGCCATTGGCCGTCTGGTGCTGGTGGCCTTTTCAATGTTGCCCAGCATCCTCATCATGGCGCTGCTGGTCGGGGAATTCTGCGGGCGCACCTCCATTGGCGCCATGTTCTTCCCCAAAATCCACCAGCCTGCCCGGAACCGTCTCGGACGCATGAAATCCCTGTTATGGGACGAAGATGTTCCTGCCGCAGTGCGGGTGTGCATGGAAGAGTTCGAAGAGTCCCCCGATGATTTCGAGATTCTGCTCGACGGTGCCCACCTGCTTCAGGAGCGTGGTTCCTACCTCGAAGCGCTCAAACTGTTGCAACGGGTCATGGACATCTTTTACGACAATCAGACAGCATGGTCTCAAGCCGCCTACCGTGTTGCGTCCATTCGAACGGAACATCTCGACGACAAGGAAACCGCCTGTATGCTGTTCCGCAAGATAGCCAACCGCATGCCCGGCACGGAAGTGGGCATGCGCGCACGGGAACGCATGCATGGAGACAGCTACACCATGAAACGTCCCGAACCCGAAAAGCACTGGTATCAGGACGAAACCAACGCCCACGAGAAAAAAGAACTGGAGCCGGACGCCGATCCCTTCTACAGAAAACGCCCCGAACGACAGTCGAAACATACAGAAGAACCCGAAACTCAAGAAAGCGCCATATCATCACTTGAAGATGAAATGCCAGACATGTTTACAGATAACGAGGATAGTCGCCAATAAAACCGTAGCATGGCGTATCCTCCTGAATAATTAGTTGCTTTCTTTCGTACATCGTGTGTACTTGCCAGGCGGTATAACGCCACGTCTGCAATAGTTCAAAACGCGAAGACGCGTATTACGATCGTAGGGTGAGTTGCCAGACTTTGTTTTACTTCGGTGTTGGTGTTTTTTCATTGATTTGGGTAGAATACGAGAATGGGAGTGTTGCCTTCCGGTTTGCCATCTGTGGCTGGCGTTTAATACAAACTATTAAGGAAGAAAAATTATGAATACCGGTTTGTTTGGACTGACACCTTTTGTTGTTGCTTTGGCGTTTTGCAGTGCTGTATCGGCAAAAGAAACAACGGTGCAGGTGGATGAACTTCGCTGTGAGTATCTCCGGAACCCCCTGGGCATAGACGTGACCAGCCCGCGCCTGAGTTGGCAAATCAAGAGTGAAGCACGGGGCGTGTCGCAAGCCGCGTATCAGGTTCTTGTCGCCCGTACCCCGGAAACGCTTGCAGAAGATAAGGGCGATCTTTGGGACAGCGGCAAGGTAACAAGCGATCAGTCCGTTCATGTTCCCTATGGTGGTGGTCCGTTGGAATCCCGGCAGCCATGCCATTGGAAGGTGCGTGTCTGGACGGACGGAAACACACCGAGTCCTTGGAGCGCGCCAGCAATGTGGACGATGGGTTTATTGGCTGCGGAAGACTGGCAGGGCGACTGGATTGGCGTTGACTGGATGAAGAACAACGAAGGCCCCCTGCCGTGGCTGCGAAAGACATTCGCGCTGGATAAAACGCCCGCCCGTGCCATGGCGTATGTGTGCGCACTGGGCTATTATGAACTGTATATAAACGGGGAAAAAGTGGGTGATAACGTGATTGCTCCCGCCGTCACCGACTACGCCAAGCGCGGGCTGTACGTTACCCATGACATCACCCCGTTCCTGAAGGAAGGCAACAACTGCGTCGCACTCTGGCTGGGGCGGGGCTGGTCCATGTTTCTGTTGGAAGCCGCGTCGCAGAATGGCCCGCTCGTGCGGGCACAATTCGAGATAGAAGGCGTCGCAGACACACCGCTTGTTATGGCAACAGACGCCACGTGGAAGACGCATCCGAGTCCCATCACCGCGCTGGGCGCCATGCGCAGCGGCGACTACGGGGGTGAACGCTACGACGCACGCGAGGAATTGCCGGGCTGGGCAACCGCCGATGTAGATGATTCCGTCTGGAATAATGCCGTGGTAGCCACGCCGCCCACACCGATGGTGTCAGCGCAAAACTGCGAACCCAACCGTATCCTGGGTACGGTTAAACCGGTTGCCGTCACAAAACAGGAAGACGGCAGTTTCCTGATTGATATGGGTAAAAACTTTGTGGGCTGGCTGGAAATGAAATTCCCCACAGGCACCGCCGGAAATGTGGTCCACTTTGAATACGGTGATACCTTCAGGAAAGATGGGACATTACAAAGTTATAAGCAGCGTGACGAATATGTCATGACCGACAACAGTTCACAGACGTTCTGTCTGCGTTTCAACTACCATGCGTTCCGCTATGTCATTGTCCGTGGTCTCGACACTGCACCCGACCTGAACGAAATCTGCGGCCACTGGATTTCAACGGCCTATGAACGGGCAGCCACCTTCTCCTGTTCCGACGAACTTCTGAACCGCATTTACGATACCATCACCTGGACTTATCGTTGTCTGACGCTGGGCGGGTACACCGTTGACTGCCCGCACAGGGAGCGGCTCGGCTATGGCGGCGATTCAGGCACCTCCATGGAAATGGGGGTTGTCAATTTTCATCTGGGCGCGTTTTTCACCAAATGGCTGCGCGACTGGCGCGATGCACAGGCTGATAACGGCGATCTCCCGTTCACCGCGCCCCATGCCCAGGCGGCTGGTGGCGGACCCGCCTGGAGCGGCATCTGCATTACCCTGCCCTGGCAGGTGTACCTGCAATATGGCGACACGCGCCTCCTTGAAGAATCCTACCCCACCATGCAGCGGTGGCTCATGTTCCTGGAAACAAAAGTGGAAGACGGCATCCTAGCGCCCCACACCGGAATCGGTAATCCGGACAGTCCGCAGTGGGCGTTTCTGGGCGATTGGGTACCGCCCGGTCGCAAGCAGGGCAAGGACCGGGTGGATGACCGATCCACGCTGTTCTTCAACAACTGCTACTATGTGTACTGCCTGCGTCTGACCGCCAACATTGCTGCGGTTCTTGGACACACAAGCGAGTCGGAAGCCTACGCAAAACAGGCCGATGCGTTGGCGGAACGTCCATCTGGAGGACCGTGATCTCGTGAAATTCGCCGTAAAAATAACGTCTGACCGAGGGTTTGAAGTCAGTAACATCAGGGTGGTCATATGAGAATTCCGTTAATGAGTATTCCCCGGTTCGGGTTTGGCATTAAAGGGCTTGATGAGATGCTCTCCGGGGGCCTTATTGAAGGTACTGTTTCCTCAATTATTGGTGCATACGGTACTGGTAAAACCAACTTTGCCCAGTATTATATATGGCAGGGCCTTGTCCAGGGTCAAAGTGCCTTATATATCACCCTTGAAGAGAGAACCTCCAGAATTCTTGGATATATGGAAAACAAAGGGTGGGATATAACGAAATATATGGATACGACCTTTACCATTGTAAACCTCGATCCATCGGATTTCAATCTCGCAATAAACAGTGTGAAAAACGAACTTCCGACCCTTATTAAAAAGACAGGTGCACACCGGGTGGTTATTGATCCGGTCTCCCTGTTTGAGGATCTGTTTCATGATGATGCTACACGAAGACGGGAAATGATGCGGTTTTTAGAGAGTCTTCGTGATCTGAACTGCACATCACTCCTTATTAGTGAAGCAGATAAAACCAACACATTTGCGAGTAAGTATAATCTGATTGAGTACCTGAGCGACACTGTCATTCTTTTAAAATATGCCCGGGGGGGAGATGCAAATGATGTGCATCTGGCCATTGAAGTAGTAAAGATGCGTATGTCTCAGCACTCACGAGAAGTCAAACCATTTGAAATACACCAGGATTCTGTGACTGTCTATACTGAAGCTACCGTGTTTTGATCATGCGAGTCTGCTGGAGAACGATTCCAAGTCAGCGGAACAGCATGGCATGTCTGTATGCTGCGTGCGTGCGGGCAGGATACCCTCTTGATTTTGTGACCTGTCCTGAAAATGATGTTACACTCTATAGCCTGAATTCCATTACCGGGCCTTCTCTCCTCCCTGAAATAAAAGCCGCAGATACAATTACCATCATCGGCGGGCCCCATGCCTGTGCACGATGGGATGAACTGGTCTCTGTAGCGGATTATGTTGTAGTGGGAGAAGGGGAGTATACCGTACCACGGTTATTAGATAGTATTGAGAACGGGACCCCGGTACCACCCGGAGTTGCGACTGATTCTTCTTTTCAGCCTGTTGATCATACGGTTTTTCTTGATGGAAACCCAAGTTTTGGCGAACATAAGGGGTACATTGAAATTTCCCGGGGTTGTCCTTTTGGCTGCACGTACTGCCAGACTCCCCGGATCTTTGGAAATGCCATGCGCCACCGGAGTATTCAGTCAATCGTCAAGCTTGCGCACTCATTTCATGATATAAGGTTTTTAAGTCCGAATGCTCTGGCATATGGCACTGATGGCATTCATCCTGATATCCGGCATATCCGGTCATTACTGAGTGAACTTGCAAAGATACCTGACAAAGATATTTTCCTTGGGACATTTCCAGGTGAGATCAGACCCGAATTTGTATCAGAAGAGGCAGTTGATCTGATTGCCAGGTATTGTTCAAATAACCGGATTCATATTGGCGCACAGTCGGGCGCAGAAAGTACATTGAAAAAGATCCGCAGGGGTCACTCATTGTCTGATGTATGGGAGGCCATTGATTCCATTACTGATGCAGGTTTTACTCCGGTTGTCGATATAATTGTTGGGTTTCCTGATGAAACTGATGAAGAACTTCTTGACACTGTATCATTCTGTCGGGACGTTTCGAAGATCGGGTATGTGCATGCTCATCGCTTTTTTTCCCTTCCTGGAACCCCTCTCGAAGGCCGTGTATCCCGTGATCTGATCCATGAGGTGGTATCAGCTCTTGGATCACTGGCATTATCTGGCAGATTAACAGGATCATGGAACAATCCTGAGATAAGATTTTTTAGCAAAATTTCCAAGTAATAACGTATGTTGAAAGCGCTCCTGCTTGCAGATCTGCACGGAGAATACGGGATGCTTGAATCCTTCATGGAACTGGCGCCCGATGTCGTCTTCATCGCAGGGGATATCACCAATATGGGAACTGCAAAGGATGTTGAGACCTGTTTTTCCCGGATCGATGTCCCGAGTTTTTCGGTTCCCGGAAATTGTGATCCTAAAGAGGTTGTTGATGCTCTTGAACAGAGTATCAGTGTCAACCTCCATGGTTCGTGTATGAACCTGGGCCGGATATCTCTGGTTGGGATTGGTGGATCCAACCCCACACCATTTGGAACTCCGTTTGAAATGACCGATAAGCAGATCGATGATCTGATGAAGGTATCAATGGAGCGGATGCAAAAGAGTACTCATAATGTCCTGCTGAGCCATGCTCCCCCACAGGGAATCCTGGATGAGATCGGTGGCAACCATGTTGGAAGTGCAAGTGTTCTGAAATACATGGACCAGTTTGACCTCATCTGCTGTGCCCATGTTCACGAGCAACGTGGGATTGTTGAAGAAGGTGGCATTAAAGTAGTTAATCCTGGTCCGGCTGCCATGGGCAACTGTGCCATGATACACTTTGGTGAAGAAGCAAAAGACATTGAAGTGAAATTACTCACTGTGTAGAAAGAAGGAGTTCTAGGTAGGAGATGCTGATACGCTCTCCGACTACTCCTAATTTTTCTGCCAGTTCATCTACTCTTTTTGCAGCGTTTTCTGCATTATTTTCCGTAATCAGTTCAATTTCTACAAACTCGCCCAGGTGATCTACATTATCAAGGGCGATTGAAAAGTCCTGATAGGTATAATATTCACGCAATTTCCGAACATGGGCGACTGGTCTGAACCCGAGATTTTTTAGGATGGTATCAAAGGTTCCCGCATTATCGAGCAAGACATTGCATTCCTCCCTGATTTTTGATCCCATCAGAGTGTTTTTCGGACCTTTATAGGTCAGAATGGTTTTTTCGCCGGCACTTCGTACCCGGAGAGCTTCATCTGTCTCTGCAAAATCACGGTGGGGAGCATTATAATAGAGGTCTTCTTCAACTACGGTTTCTGAATGTTTTCCTCCGATAGCAAGAATGCGGTTTTTTATCTCGTCAGTATGGGAGACTTTGACTTTTATTTCAATCTCAAGCATATACACTATCCTTTATCTATCTTGTTTGCCACTTACTTAAGGAATCAGGAATGCCAATACAAGAAGGTGACTTTATCCGGTTGAACTTTACCGGATATGCAAATGGTATACTCTTTGACACAACCGAGGAACAAAAAGCCCGTGAGGCCGGAGTGTTTGAAGAACAGCGGGACTACACTCCTAAGGTAGTGTGTGCAGGGAAACGTCAGATAATTCTGGGATTAGACCAAGCCATAATCGGAAAAGAGGTTGGTTTTGAAGAGACAATGGAAGTCTCCCCGGAAAAGGCGTTCGGAGAGCATGAGCAGGAACTTCTCCGTTCTTATGAAAAGAAGTCTTTCAAAAATAAACCTGAACGGGGAATGCGGGTAACCATTCCTGATGCAGGAACCGGAACGGTTGTGAATGTCATTGGAAACCGGGTTATTGTTGATTTTAATCATCCACTTGCCGGACAGACTCTGACATACACCTATCGCATCGAAGGGATTGTTGAGAGCGCGACAGAAAAGATTGCAGGACTTATCAAGCTCTTTTCCGGGTATGATATGGAAGTCAGTTTTGAAGATAAAACTGCACTTATCAAACTACCTCCGGGAATTTACTATGCGAGCAGAACCTGGCTGAATATG
>CAZBNU010000035.1:0-26037 GCA_964493075.1 uncultured Nitrospirales bacterium
ACCCAGGCTTCGATGTCGCCGGGGCATTTCAACGATACAGAACCGTCAGCGTTGTCTGCAAAGCCATGTTCGATATAGGCGTCCAGTGCTTCGGGATGCCAGTTTTCCATGGGGGGCTTGTTGCCCAGTCGTTGCCGTGCGGCCAAGCGTGATTCAAAGGTGTTCTTCCGTCTTCTGGACCGCTCCGCAAGGGGATGTGCGGTAGGAAAGAATTCGGGTGGGGCAATGATGGCGTCTATCAACACCACCTTTGAGAAAAGGCCAGGACGCATCAGTTCGGCGCATACGATAGCGGACGCGCCGCCGGAATGACCTACTGCATGAATTCCATTCTCCAGATGTAAGCCCTCAGCCAGCGCGAGGATATCTTCAGCAAAACCTCGCCAGGTGTATTCCGCAGCAATTTCCGGCTTTCCTGAATCACCGTGACCACGCGCATCGGGCGCGACAATGCGGTTTGGAATGGACAGCTGGGAAACCGTCGGGTCCCAGATGCGCGCACACACACCGGTGCAATGAAAAAACAGAATGGGTGGCTCGGTTCCTGGATAGTCCCACGCGGCAATGTGTATACCGCTGCCTGGCAGGCTTTTTTTAACGGGTTCTAAAGAACGCAAACTCGGCATAACCTTCCTGTTACACGACTGCAGGAGCAAAGCCCAGCGCTTCCACAATCTTCTCCTCGCAGGGTTCCACGGTGCAGGGCTCTGACGCAGCCGCAATGGCGTTGTCCGGGTCTTTCAGGCCGTGACCGGTGAGGATGCAGACGACCCGGATGCGGTCGCCTTCACGGGGCTCCACCGTATCAAAGAAGCCCTGATCGGCCAGTTTTTTGAGACCGGCAATACTGGCCGCACTGGCCGGTTCACAGAATACGCCTTCCGTACGGGCAAGCATGGAATAAGCATCTCTTATCTCATCATCGGTGACCATGTCAATGAGGCCGCCCGATTCGTCCCGTGCTGCTTCGGCGAGTTCCCAACTTGCCGGGTTGCCGATGCGGATGGCTGTGGCGAAGGTGTGCGGTTCCTTGACCGGATGTCCCAGCACGATGGGTGCGGAACCGGCCGCCTGGAAGCCGAGCATTCGCGGCAGGGCATCGCTTTTGCCCGCAGCATGATATTCCTTGTAGCCTTTCCAGTAGGCGGTGATGTTGCCTGCGTTGCCCACCGGCATGGACTGGAAGTCCGGCGCGATGCCGTGGAAATCGTCCAGTATTTCAAAGGCGCCCGATTTCTGGCCTTCGATACGGTAGGGGTTGATGGAGTTTACGAGGGCAATGGGGAAGTTTTTGCAGATGTCGCGCACCAGATTCAGGGCATCATCAAAATTACCGAGTATCTGTATCACCTGTGCGCCGTGTATCATGGCCTGGGAGAGTTTGCCCAGCGCGATCTTTCCCTGGGGGATCAACACCACGCATTTGATGCCGGCACGGGCGGAATAGGCTGCTGCAGATGCGGAGGTGTTGCCTGTGGAGGCGCACATCACCATTTCGTACTCTTCTTCCACGGCGCGGGTGATGGCCATGGTCATGCCGCGATCCTTGAACGAACCGGTGGGATTCAGGCCTTCATACTTGAGGTAGACTTCCAGACGCGGATGCAGTGCGGCGCTTAATCGGTATGCGGCAATGAGCGGCGTGGACCCTTCGTTCAGCGTGATGACACACGTAGAGTCGGACACGGGCATATACTCGCGATAGCGTTCGATGATGCCGGGGTTGTTCATGAGAATGCCTTTCCGCTTACAGGACACGCAGCAACTGCGTGGCTTCGGTGATGAAATCCAGAGTGTCTATTTCCGCAAGGGCGGCGATAACGCCCGATTCAACGGTTACATGGGTCATCAGTATAACATGGGCAGGTTCGCCATCGGCTTGATTCTTCTGAATGCACGATGCGATGCTGACCCCGTGCTTGCCGAGTATGGTGCATACCTTGCCCAGTACACCGGGATGGTCTTCAGCGGTCAGGCGCAGGTAGTATTTGCCTTCGAGCAGCCCCATGTCGCGCACTTCCAATTCGTGGGTGTACGAGAAGGGGGCAGGTCGCACACCTTCGCCACGGCACGCGATGTCCACAATGTCGCCTACCACAGCGCTGGCTGTTGGGAGCCGTCCGGCGCCGCGGCCATAATGGAGCGTGGCGTCTGCGCAATCGCTTTCCACATAAACGGCGTTGAACTCGTTACGCACGGAAGCAAGCAGATGGGTTTCGGGAACCAGGGTCGGGTTGACGCGCGCTTCAATTTCACCGTCCACCTTGCGCACTACGGCCAGCAATTTAATGAGGTAGCCCATCTCGCGGGCATAGGCAACATCGAGATGCGTGATTTTGGTGATGCCTTCGACGGGGATGGCTTCGAGATCAACCTTGGTGCTGTACGCCAATGACGCCAGTATCTGGCATTTGTGTGCCGTGTCGTGTCCCAGAATATCCAGGTCCGGCGGCGTTTCCGCAAAACCCAGCGCAACCGCCTTGTCCAGTGTTTCCTGAAATTCCAACCCCTCATAGGTCATGCGGCTCAGGATGTAATTGCAGGTGCCGTTCAGAATGCCGTAGATGGCGTGAATATGGTTTGCGGCGAGCCCTTCGCGCAGGGCCTTGATAATGGGAATCGCGCCTGCCACTGCCGCTTCGTAGCGCAGTTCCACGCCGTTACGAATGGCGGCTTCCGCCAGTTCCGCACCGTGTTTGGCCAGCAGCATCTTGTTTGCCGTAACAACATGTTTCCCGGCGTTCAGCGCTGCGAGAATAAAGGTTTTGGCTGGTTCCACACCGCCGATCAACTCGCATACCACCTGCACTTCCGGATCGTTGATAAGTGTTTTGGCGTCATTGCTCACAGTCACGCCAGTGAGGTCCAGGTCTTTCAGCAATTCCTGCTTCAGTTCCGCCACATGTCGTAACGCTACCTGTGCGCCTGTCTTGTCCGCGATTACACCGGTGTTTGCCGATAAAATTTCAATTACGCCGCCGCCGACTGTGCCAGCGCCAATTACGCCTACGCCAATTCCCATGAGTTCGTTCTTTCTCTACCTAACGCGGGCATTGCCCGCAACCCAGATTATTAATTAAGACAAAATGTCCATCGTCATTGCGAGGTACGAAGCAATCTAGTGTTTCGTAATAGCCCATACAGCAGCGAGATTGCTTCGTACCTCGCAATGACGGCATAAAACTTCTTGTTCTGTATCTCCGTTCCAATACAATAAAACACGGATATTCTTGTTACGACTCCACCTCGATAACCGCAATGACATCGCCTGTGTTGACGCGGTCATCTTCCTGCACTCTTTTCTCGCGCAGCACACCGGTCTGCGGACAGGGCACCACAAAACTCGCCTTGTCCGTCACGATTTCGAGCAGATCATCACCTTCCTTCAGCGCTGTGCCGACCTCAACCGACCAGAATGATACGGTTACTTCGGTTGGTGTATCTCCACCGCTGACATCAGGCAGTAAAATCTCTATGCACGTCGTCATTGTATAAACCTTCCACTATAATACCTTATTGAATGCCTGTAACGCATATAGATTCCTTTTTACCTCGCTGGGGTCTTTGCGACCAGATCATCGGCATGGTAGGAACTGCGCACAAAGGGGCCCGACATGGCAAAGGCAAAGCCCAGATCATACGCGATTTTCTCGTACCGGGCAAACTGTTCGGGAGTGATGAACTCTTGTACGTCAAAGCGGCCGCCCGACGGTTTCAGGTACTGGCCAAGGGTAACTGCGTCACAGCCTGCATCATGTAGGTCGCGCAGCGCGTCTATCACTTCCGCCTCTGTTTCGCCGCAACCCACCATAAGCCCCGATTTGACATGACACGCTGCTGGCAGTGTTTCTCGAACAAACCGCAAAACGTGAAGGCTACGTTCATAAGAGGCGCGTGGGTCGCGTAACTGCGTGTGCAGCCTTGCCACGGTTTCTATATTATGGCCGAATACGTCGGGCGCGGCCTGGGCAATGTGTTTCAACGATGCTGTATTGCCGCCAAAATCTGAAGTCAGTATTTCGACGGTAACGCCGGGGCATTGTTTGCGAATGGCAGTAATGACCTCCACACAGTGCGCTGCACCGCCGTCGGGCAGGTCGTCCCGTGTGACCATGGTAACCACCACATGATGGAGCCGGAGCCGTTGCACGGCCTTAGCGATATGGGCCGGTTCTTCCGGATCAAGCGGTGTGGGCGCACCGGACGCTACACCGCAAAAAGCGCAGTTTCGCGAGCAGATAATGCCCAGAATCATGAACGTCGCCGTGCCCCGCTGCCAGCACTCACCTTGGTTCGGACACTCCGCGCTCTGGCAGACGGTATGTAGCGACAGATCACACAATGCCGCACGCACCTGTGCCGCATCACCTGTTGCAGGCAGCGAACGACGCAACCATGGCGGGAAAGAGGGGCGTGTTTTGGAGGTGGTATTTGGCATGGTGGTTACAGGTTAGTGTTGCTTCGTGTTTGTAAACAAGGTGAAAAGACGCTTTATAAAGCGTATTTATTATAACATAACCAAAAAGGGTTCGTTGTGCTATCCGTTGCCGCGTATCTTCGGGTTGAACTATTCGGAATTTCCGAATGGTTGTGTTTCGCACACCGAGTATTACTTGCCATCAACAGCAGTATTCCGGAGTTTCCGGATAACTGAATCTGGTCCAAATTATGCCTATCCCAGACTTCGCTGCAGCGCAACCACCACGCCCTGTATGGACACCTTATCTGCGGGGTAGCGCAAGGGTGCCATGAGCGCATTGGCGGGACGCAGTTCGATGCGGCTGTTCAGGGGATAAAAAGATTTCACAGTGGCTTCGTCGTCCACCAGCGCCACCACCACATCGCCTTTGTTCGGGCGACGGCTACGGTCCACCACAATGATGTCCCCTTCGAGGATGCCTGCGTCAATCATACTGTCCCCTTTGACGCGCAGGCAGAAGGCGTCCCGTTCAGCCAACTGCGGCGACACGGTAACGTAATCTTCCACATTTTCTTCCGCCAGCAACGGCACACCAGCGGCCACCTGTCCCAACAGCGGCAGGGCGTTCGTATTGGGACGCACCAGTCGCGCCATGGCCTTTTGCGTCAGGCGGATGCTGCGTGCCTTGGAACTGCGCTCAATGTAGCCCTTTTTCTCCAACGCCGCCAGATGATCATACACGCCGTTGGTGGAGGCAATGCCGAAATGCTCGCCGATTTCCTGGATGGTCGGCGGATATTCCTTTTCCTGGATGGCGTCCGCGATGTATTCCAGAATAAGGCGCTGCTTGTCCGTGATTGGCAACGACATACGTAACTTTTCCTCGTAATTTATGGGTTGCAAGGATACTGAATCTATGTTCAGTATATACCATGCGACATTTAATGTCAACAAATGTGCATTGACAATGCCGGGATGCTTTGGTGATACTGGTAGTGTTGTACATATAATTAAAGTTCATGGTTGCATTGTAGGGTGGGTGAAGCGGAGCGGAACCCACCGTGAAAGTGTCTCAAATCAAAAATGGTGGGTTTCGCTGCTCTTCACCCACCCTACAAAACCGGACTACATGGGAGTGTATAGCATGTCACAAAATAAGAGTTATCCAGTACGTTGTAGCAAGACTATTCTGTGTACTTTGCTGCTGTTTTCCACCTATAGCATGGCACTGGAAATCGGAATTGGCGTTGTCGATATTACCCCGGATGTCACTGCTTATAAAGTGCCTATGGCGGGATATGGTTCCCGGATGGGACGTCCTGCCACAGGCACCCATGATCCCCTTCATGCCAAGGTGTTGTATCTGACTGATGGCGCACAGCGCATGGCATTGATTACGGTTGACTTGCGTTCGTCCACGCCGGAATTCAAAGGCCAGATAGTCAGCAAGACCAGCGACCTGGGATTGACCCATGACAATGTATTCGTTGCGGCATCACACACCCACGATGGACCCTCCATGTACCCCGAGAAATTCTGGCAGATGCAGTTCGGCAAGTATGATCCCGCCATTGTGGACATCATGACCACGGCCATCGCGAAAGCTGTTTATGAAGCGGCAGCTTCGGTGCAGCCTATACGCATGGGCTATGCCGCTGTATTGGCGGAAGGTCTGGCGCGAAATCGGCGTTGGGGCTACGACACCGAAAAGCGCGAGGCTGACGGGGAAAGTCCTGTCGTGGAACCGCGGCTGACGGTCATTCGATTCGACGGGATGAATGGGGATTGCCTTGCACTGACAGTGCATTTTGCAGCGCACCCCACTATCCTTGGTGCAGACAACATGCTGTTATCAGCAGAATGGCCGGGCGTGTTGCAGCGCGAACTTGAACGGGCATTTCCGGGAAGCAAGGCGTTCTATCTTAACGGCGCTGAAGGCGACCAATCTCCTGTGGCGGACTTAGGCGCAGACGATTTCGAGCGCATCGAAAACTACGGAAAGAAACTTGCAGCGCTGGCGGCGGAATTGGCGGCTACTGTCGAAACAAAGCCGGACATGCCTATTGGTTTTGCCTATGGTACGCCGGAGTTACCGCCTCTTGCTTTTCCCGAAGGCGCGGAACGCAAGTATCAGGCCTACGCCAAAGCGGCACAGGAAGCTCTGCCCAAACAAGCGCCGTTGCAGGTATTGCGCATAGGACCCATTGCGCTCGCAGGCTTGCCCGGCGAACCAATCATGGAAGTAGGCCAATCTGTGGAAAATAAACTGAAGGAAATGGGTGCTGAACACCCCCTTACCGTGGGCCTTGCCAACGATTACATCGGCTATATTGTCAACGAAAAAGAATACGCCCACGGCGGCTATGAAGTGGAAAGCCGATCCTATTATGGCCCCGGACTCGGGAGGTTCGTCGTGGAGCAGATAGAACATATTAGCCCCATGAATATGATGCAGAAGTAGGTGGTTATAAGCTGAGCATACCTGCCCATGATTTACTTCGGAAAACGCAGCCTCATGAAACAGATACTCTCTTCTTACGCAAAGACCTTGTTGACTTTCACCCCAGAACGCTCAAGTGAACACAGTGTTGTTGAAACTATTTGGGCTAAACACCTCTTGCGGACTTTAGTTTTATCAGGTATCCAATGATATTGATTTTGTTGAATACCTTCCTGAAGAAGGTTGTTGTCTTCCATTTAGCTGAGGTTGAAGTTGTTCTTCCCTGCGCAATTTTATGCACACGAAGCAGCTCATCCCTGAACGCGCTTACGGTAGGATACCGTTTATCCGGATCGGGGTCTGTAGTCTTACGCATGAATTCGATGGCTTCGTAGGGCAGTTCGGGGCAAAGGTCGGTGATCTTTTCATTAAACTTTGGACGCCTGCCCACCAGCAATTCAAAAAACATGATTCCCAATGGATAAATGTCTGCACGCACATCCACATTGGCGGCGTTTATCTGCTGTTCTGGCGCCATGTATTCGATACGGCCCAGATTCATGCCTGCGCTGGTGAGGTCCTTGTATTTGTCATCCAGTTTTGCCAGTCCAAAATCAAGGAGACGCACAGAACCATCGGGCACAACCATGATATTTTCCGGCGAAAGGTCGCGATGGATGGTAAACTTGTGGGCATGTTCGAGGGCGTCCGATATTAGGCTCAAGATGCGCACGACAGTTTTTAAAGGGAACCTGCCTTCTTCCTGTAGCGCCAGGCGCAGGCTTTTTCCCTCCACATACTCCATCACGTAGAAAAGGATATCTTCCCATTTTCTTGCATCGTAAACCTTCATGATGCCCGGATGGTTCAGCCGCGCAAGCAGGTTTACTTCGCGCACAAAACGCGCCTGTGCATTCTTGTGTTCAAGGAATTTTGGCAGCATGGTTTTCAGTGCAAAGTCCCGGCCGGTTTTCTTGTCCGTTACAAGAAATACCATCCCCATACCGCCTTTGCCGAGCGTGTCCTTGACAACATAGCGCTCTGCAATAACACTACCCACCTTTAATGTAGCCATCTCCTGTGTACCTTTTCCTATTGTGTTGACCTTCCCAAGTCAAGGCACCTGCAACTGCTATACACCTTATTCCTTTATATGATAATACTTATAACGACGGAATTGCAAGTTTATAACGGACCACTATTTCGCGGCACCTAACGTGACACTATCGCGACGGGTGGTTATAGGAAAATGCGACTAAACTCAACCTGTTCATTGGCGAGACAGAAGGCGGTGAGAGGGAAATCGTGGGATTTTTCCAAGAGCGTTTTGTAGTAAGCGCTGTATTCCTCTATTGTTTCCGCTTCCTCCGGGGCACGCAATCCGAGAAAGCAGATGCGTGCATTCTGAGAACAGACCCGAATGGTGTCAAAGATGTCACCGTCGTGGTGCTCAATAACGCGGAACTCCGCCCGAAGCCTTGCATCCTGAATCAGCTTGCTGAGGCGTCCTTCCGCTTCGGCACGCTCCGCTTCTTTCCGGATAACGGTGTTCAGTCGCAAGGGTGTTTTTGCCCATTCGGGATTTTTGCCAAGCAAATGGGCGAGAGTGAGCATAAACCACGCATTAGGTCCTTTCCCCTGCCACCACAGTTCAATGAACATTTCCGTTGGAGATTCTGTTTCTGGTGTTTCCGTTGCGGGTGTTGCATTGGTGCGTACAAAAATAAAATTGCGCTGTCGCTTCCATACCGCCATGATTAGGCGGGTGTATGCCGTAAACTGCTCGCTCTGTTCAGTGTCACCTATGAGTATGGTATTAGGGGAAATGGTGCCAAACCCGTAGGTATTGATAAGGGTCAGCAGTCCCTCCATAATATCGGGTGCCTTGACCACTTTAACAATACTTTGCACGTCCCGTTTTTTCAGGTATTCACGTATAGTCTCACGTACGGCACGAATACGTTCGTTTGAGGTTTCTTCGGGTAGTACCATAGCAGTGGTCGTAAGGCAATTCTGGCGGGCGATGGCATCTGCAAGTTCGAGCAAATACCAGCGCTTGCTGGGAAGTCCACTGAGCACAAGTAAATTCGGTTTCCAGGAATGCTCATCGGCCTTGCTTTCCGCAAGTTTATAAATGGCGGTTCTCGCCACAGCCATCCACAGACCATGACGCAGATCGCCCCAGTTGGCACGCATCCGACGTCGAGCCAATGAGAAATAAATGCCAAAGCAGCATACTGCTGCAATAAACGCTGCGCCAGCGTTAATCATGATCATGGTGATCAGGCAGCATAGTGCGCCCGCAATGGAAACAATCCAGTGGGTCTTGAAAGTTGGCCGCCATGAAGGCGTACCAATAAGCGTTTCTAGTCCGGCGGAAAGATTCAGGGCGCCATAGGTGGTGAGGGAGAACATAGTCAGTACGGGCGCGATGATGTCAATGCCGCCAGCGAGTACACCGCCCAAGGCAATGGAAAAGGTGAGTGCGGTGGCGACGCGCGGGTCGTTACCGCTTCCGTAGCCGCGCCCGATAATACGTGGCAGCACACCATCCCGTGCGAGAGCCTGCAATGTGCGTGGTGCGCCCAGGAGCGCACCCATGGCGCTTGAAAGAGAGGCCCCCCAAATGCCCAGCACAATCAGATTGCCCCACCGGGCAACATCGCGTGCAATAAAGGTGTTGTTTATGAGCGCCTGCTGGTCGGGTACCCGGAAATGCAGAAACACAGGGATGGCGAGGTAGATGGTATATCCCACCAGTAACGCTGCAAAAGTGCCCAGGGGAATGGAACGTGCCGGATCTTTTAGATCTCCTGACATGCCCACTCCGGCCAGGATACCGGTAACGGCAGGAAAGAACACGGCAAAGACCACCCAGAAGGATTGGCGTATCACTGGTACTGCCATTTCAGACCCTGTTGCTTCCGTGTGTGTTTGTCCCAGGAAAAGAGAAATTAAGGAAAGGGCAATTACCGCCATGATGGGGATTTGCGATTTGAGGGCGAGATTTGCTGATGTAAATGCCAGAAAGGCAACAGCAAAAAGGGTGACAACGCCGACCGTGGTTTCCGAAAGATTGGGAAATATAGCAACTACAGACTCCGAAAAACCGGCGATATAAAAGGAAACACCCACTGCCTGCGCCAGGAACAGGGGTAATCCTACGGACGCGCCTGCTTCAATGCCCAGCGAGCGGGAAAGGATGAAATAGGCGCCACCCACGGAAACCTTCATGTTGGTGGCCAGCGCGGAAAGGGAAAAGGCAGTCAGGAACATGATGCTCATGCTCATAGTTACAATAAGCAGGGTCAGCGGCAGCCCCATGTTGCCCAACACCCATCCCATGCGCAGATACATGATGACGCCAAGAATGGTCAGGATGCTCGGCGTAAAAACACCCTTGAAAGTACCGAAGGCGTAGCCAGATTTGTTCATGTAGGCTCTTTCAAAAACCTGTGTTGAGCTGCTATGTTAACGTTTTTCTTTTTCGGACTTAATTTTTTCGATGGCATCCACCAAAGGCTGTCTTTCATCCTCTTCGGTCAGTATGGCCGCCGTTTTTTCCAGAAACGCAATCTGCTTCCTTGGATTTGTAAAGACACGGGGCGCTGCGGTAAGAATCTGCTTCACGATCACCGTGCGCGTTTCCGGTGTTTCCATCCGTTCCAACAGGCTCAACAGCACGTCGCATGTCCGAACATCCTGCCAAGTGCCCAGAACTTCCAGTGCGGCATTGCCCAGGTCAAGGTCCTTTTCTTCCTTTAGCAGCGCCGCTTCAGCGATGGCGCCCACTTCCGTCAGCGATTCTTTGTCGCCCAGATCGCCCAGCGTCTTGAGCAGTGTTTTGCGTACATCAAGATTAGCGTCGGGGAAAGCGTTCTGTATCTGCGCCAGCAGCGCCGGACGGGATGCGTGTTTGTCGGCAAGGGCTACCAGTGCATTCCGGGCGGCAGTGACTTCCTGTGTGGACTCTTCGGTGACCAGATGCGTAAACATTGTTTTCATATCCTCCGGTGCACCGATCACAGCCAGGGTGTTCATGGCGGCGCGGCGCACTTCGGGGGTCTTGTCTTTAAGGCATTTCCGCACGGGGCCCACATGTTGTTCCCCATGTCTGGCGGCAATGATTTCAAGATAGGCGATGCGTTGTGAAACATCACCGCGCCCAGCGCGCCGTGCTGCCAATTTGCTCAGATCAGGCTCGGGAAATTGCAGCATCGCACGCTTGACGGACTCTATATCCTTCTTTGATTCGGCAGCCAACATGGCGCGTTCCAGCGGTTGCAAAAAGCCTTCTTTTTCGGTGAACCGTGCTACAGCGTCACAAGCGGCCAGGCGCATGTCGGCATCCTCGGAAATGAGTGCTTTGCGTACGGCCGCCTTTGCGTGCCGATCACCGCGTCCGCCCAGCATGTAGATAACCTGGGGTCGCACCGTTTCCGGCAATGTATCCAATTGTGTTGCCCATACACGGGAGACATCATCACCGGGCATACTGGCGGCCATCTGCAAGGCCATGCCCCAGACCACAGGCGCTTCGCTTCCCGCAGCCTTCATAATATCAGGCAGGGCACCCTGCCCTTCGGTGTTTACCAGTGCCCGTAGCGCCAACGCCTGCACATGGGGTTTCAGAGCAGTATTTTCCAGGGCTTCCCGGCACAATGCCGCAACCTGTTCCCTGTTTTCTGGTGTGGGCGCGGCAGTAGCGGCTGCCAGTACCATGGCATCCAGTCCTGTGCTATCTTTTTCAAACATGGTCGTGTTGTGCATACGCATCAGCGCGGTGTTGACGGCAATGGCAAAGGCTTCCGGCATATCAGTACATCTGGCATTTTCAAGTGCTGCCATAGCGCTTTCGCCGCCGATGGCCTCCACGGTCAGCACGGCATCTTCAAAAACTTCCGCATTGCACAGAAAAGTTGTAATCACGTTGACCGAATCGCCATCTCCGCAACAACGCAGCATCTGCATAAAAAAGTGCTGTTTATCGGGAGAGTCTGCCCGGTTCAAGGCCGCTTCAAAAATACGTGCCACCTTTCCCCGGTACGCGTTATTTTCGGGCTGCATGACATAGGAAGCAAGTCCGTGCAGCGCCATCGGCACCTTGGGGTTGGCGCCTTCCGTCCACAACACGACGCTGTCGCATAGTGCGGTGATGACGGCTTCATCCCCTGTGGCCAATTGACTGTAGACTTCCGTCGCGTGGGCACTGTCTTTTGCAGGAAGTTCCGCAAGCAGTTCATCAACGGTCAAGGCGGATACGGTTTGTACAGCCAGGCACAGTGCCAGCAGTGCGACCGCGCCATAGTATACTTGGTATGTAGCGTTCATTGGATGCAACCTCCAGTAAGGGACGAAAAAGAATTAAGGGACATAAGGGTTACAGGAACATGATGTTGTTGCGCTGAGACGTCCGTTTTCTGTAACCCCGTTGCGCATTTACTATTATATGTACCATGGGCTTCGCATGGGCTGGTGTATCAGCCGGTTGACAGCCTCGTCGCCGGGGCTTTCTTCTCGAACGGGATCATAAGTGAAACCGCGCCCCAGCCGCAGGGCAATAATGCCAAGATTAACCACGGTGCAGGAACGGTGCCCGTTTTCTTCGTTAAGCGGAAATTTCCGTCGGGTGCGTACTGCCTGATAGAAGTCTGTTTCCTGCGGTTCCGGATCGGGAAGCATATCCACTTTCTTTTTGATGTCGGGAATGTCCGATTTGAACCCGCGGAACAGTTTGCCTTGCGGGCCTTCAATGTAAGGGATATCACCGCTTTTGTTGACGGCGTCCAGCACGATTTTGCAGCCGTCGTCATAGGTCATTTCGATACGTCGCCATTCCCCTGCTGCGTCGTAATGCTGCTGGGGGGCGTCCACTTCCACGCTGACAGGACTGGTATGGTCTTTACCAAGCAGGTACTGCACGGGGTCCAGATAATGCTGACCCATGTCGCCCAGGCCGCCGCCGTCATAATCCCAATAGCCACGGAACGTGCCGTGGGTGCGGTGGGCATGGTAGGGTTTGTAAGGTGCGGGACCAAGCCAGAGATCATAGTCCAGTTCTTCGGGAATCGGCTCGGGGACAAGGTCGGTTCGGCCGCTCCACTGGAATTTGAAGTCGAAGCCAGTGGCCTGGCCGACCGTAATGGTGAGGGGCCATCCGAGCATACCACTGTTCACCAGTTTCTTGATGGGATGTACCGTGGAGCCGAAGCCATAGAAATCACCCTGAAACCGGAACCAAGTATTCAACCGGAATATGGATCCATTTTGTTGGACGGCATCCACCACCTTGCGGCCTTCACCAATCGTGCGCGTCATGGGTTTCTCGCACCAGATGTCCTTGCCGGCGCGTGCGGCAGCTGCGCTGATGATGCCATGCCAGTGCGGCGGCGTGGCGATATGCACTACATCAATGTCGTCACGTGCCAACACTTCACGATAATCATGGTAACCGTCCACACCCGCCTCAAGGCCTTTCAGGACTTCTTCCAGCCGCTTCCGATCAACATCGCATACGGCAACAGTACGAGCGCCTCTATAGCCCAAATGGCCGCGACCCATACCGCCCACACCGATGATGGCGCGTGTGATTTCTTCACTGGGTGCAGTGAACATGGCGCCACCGAGCACATGGCGCGGCACAATGGAAAATCCTGCCGCTGCCGCTCCGGCAGATTTCAGAAACTCACGACGCGAGGGGTGACTTCTGGCATTCATAAGCGCAGATCCTCCTGGTGTTGCGTATTGTTTTTATTTTTCTGCACAAACAACGGCTGTGCCGATCAGGCAGACGTATTCTCGTCGGAGGAGGGCTTTTCTGCGTCCTTCTTGTCTTCTGTGACGGCCGACTTGAATTCTGATATGGCGGTACCCAGTGATTTGCCTACACCGGCAAGTTTGCCGCCACCGAAGAGTACAAGCACGATGGCAAAAATAATCAACAATTCTCCGAGTCCTGGAGTCCACATAACCTATTGCTCCTTTGCTTATTGATTGACGCACCTGGCGCATTGCGTTGGGACTGCCCAACAGGCACTCCACTGCCACATGCTGTATATATCCGGGTGCTTGTGAAAAACAAATTTACCTGAACCTATTCCCCAGTAGTATATTCTTTTGCGCCGTTTTTTACAAATAAGACAACAACTAAATTTGTCGATTGATCAATTGCAGAAATTCCTGGCGCGTAATCTCGTCGTCATGAAAACTGCCCAGTACGGACGAAGTGGTCATCACCGAAGTCTGCTTTTCAACGCCACGCATCATGGTACACAAATGACGACATTCCAACACCACGCCGACTCCTTCCGCATTGGTATAGTCCATGATAGCGCGCGCAATTTGCGCCGTGAGCCGTTCCTGAATCTGGAGTCGTCGCGCATAAAAATCCACAATGCGCGCTATTTTGCTTAGCCCGATGACCTTGTCCTGTGCAATATACCCTACATGGGCGCGCCCGAAAAAGGGGAGCACATGATGTTCACACATGCTGTAAAGTTCAATATCCCGCATGATGATCATGTTATTGGATTCGGCCTCAAAGATGGCATCGTTTACAATTTCATCCAGGTTTTGGCTGTAGCCTCGGGTAAGAAACTGTAGCGCATGTGCATATCGGTCTGGTGTTTTCAGCAATCCTTCGCGGTCAGGGTCCTCCCCCATTTCGATAAGCAGTTCACGTACTAATGCGGCGACGCGGTCAATGTTCATGTTGCAAACCTTTCTTTTAGTGCTGCGGTGAAACTCCGCATGACTTGGAGTTGCTTCAATTCCGGTGTGCGCCCGAGTCCCTTAAGAGAGCCGTGTTTGTCCGGCAATTCAATTTCCGGGTTGAGGTCGAGCAATGCCGCTATCAAAAAAGGACGTTTCCGTATATCCGGGTCGGGCACAACAAGGCCCGGTTCGCGCACGATCAGATCGCCGCA
This sequence comes from uncultured Nitrospirales bacterium, assembly GCA_964493075.1. Lineage (GTDB taxonomy): Bacteria > Hydrogenedentota > Hydrogenedentia > Hydrogenedentales > CAITNO01 > SLFT01. The sequence continues at coordinate 14,786 of CAZBNU010000035.1, forward strand.
CAGGAGAATGTCAAGGTCAATGGGCCTGGCGGCATAGGCGTCAGCAGAACGTTCCCTTCCGAGGAGGCTCTCAATGTTATGGAGCACATTATACTTCAAATCGCGCAGTACACCTGAATACTGGATGCAAACCACGCCATTAAGATAATCGGGCTGTTCAGGACGATCAATCGGTTTGGTGCGATAGAATCTTGATATGCCGGTAAGTGGGTGTGTCTCCTGCAGTTTTGCCAGGGCGCGAATGATATTTTTTTCGGGATTTAGATTGGCGCCAACGCTGATATAGCAGATGCCCGTGTAGGTTGCCCCGGTTTTATTCATGCTCTTTACTCCGTGTGATTTCCACCGCGACGCTTTGCGCAAAACGTAGTGCCCCGGGCTTGTCCAGCGTCACTGTAACGACTTCCACCCGTGGCGTGTCGAGACAGCATGCCGCCACCGCCTGCGCCAATCGTTCCACCAGAAAGAAACTGGACTGCTCCACGAGCGCCATGACGCGCATTTTTATATCCTTGTAATCCACCGTATCGGCGATGTCGTCGCTTTGGCCTGCGCCACGCAAATCGGCGTAGAGGGTGATGTTCAGTTCCACTTCCTGGGCTTTTTCCCGTTCCTCCGGAAATATGCCTAGTATACACCGCGTCCGCAATGCGCGTATATGAATCTTATCAAGGGCTGGATTATTCATACATGCTTCCCCTTAAATGACGGCCCCCGTCCACAAACAGGGTTTGTCCGGTTACAAATTCAGCGTGCAGCAGGTAAAGGGCGGCGGTTACCACGTCTGCCGCACCGCCATGTTTGTGCAGCGGATTGGAGTGTGCCAGGCCTTCAAGGTATGCCACGTCTTTTCCGGGCGGTGGCAGAATCAAGCCGGGGGCAATGGCATTGACCCGCACTTCTGGCGCAAACTCCACCGCCATGATGCGGGTCAGCGTGTGCAGTACGCGCTTGCTCAGGTGATAGGGCACGTGGTGTTTATCGTAGTCCATCACCATGGTGTCCAGCATATTGATAATGCACCCCTTGCGCCGCTGCTCGGCAAAACGCCGCGCAATAAGCATGGGCGCTACGGCGTTGATGTTCATATTCCTGTGGATGATGTCCGGCTCCATTTCCATGAAGGGAGCTTCCTCAAAAATGGAGGCATTGTTTATGAGGATATCCACAGGCCCCGCCAATGCAATGGCTCTTCCCATGAGCGCATCTGTCAGTGTGCTGTCCGCCAGATTACATTCAATGATGGATGCGTTGCCTTCTGCGTCAATGATGGCATCTGCCACCCGGTCTGCTTCATCCCTGGAATGATTGCAATGAATAACGACGTGGGCGCCTTCTGCGGCAACAGCTTTGGCGAGAGCCGCGCCCAGGCGTTTTGCCGCACCCGTAATCAATGCGGTTTTGCCTTTCAGTCTCTGCATTTGTTTTCCCTTCTATTACTATTACGCATTCCACCTACATAACTTTGTCAAGAATGGTGAAAGGTACTTGCGGAATTATATCCCACTTGTTCTACTGAATTAACCTTCGCGATACCGTTGATTATTCCACTGTTCCGGAATCTGGCGCCAACGTCTGAAGCTTGTTGCGCGCCTCATCGAGATTTGGGTCCAATTCCAAGGCGCGGCGATATGCTATGACGGCTTTATCCATGTCGCCCATCTGTGCATGCAACGCTCCCATTTCAAAATACAACTGTGCTTCAGCAGGATATTTTGCAATTAGATAAGCCAGATGGGTCAGCGCCTCTTCCCAGTCTTTGGTTTGGAGGCACAACCGGAATACATTGATTCTGGCGCGGTCAAATTCGGGATCATTCCCAAGGGCTTTTTCATAGTAGGGCCTTGCTTTTTCGGGCATGTCGAGGCCGGCGTACTGATAGGCAATGCCATTGAGCAGTTCGGGGTCGTCAGGCGTCAATTCCAGTCCTTCAAGATACAGCGCCAGCCCTTCTTCAACACGGTTTGTTTTGATATAGAGGTTGGCAAGATTGGCGCGCGCCAGGGCGAAGCCGGGGTTTATGGCAACGGCACGGTGCAGTAACGACTCCGACTCGTCATTGTTGCCTTGTCCTTCGAGGAGCAGGGCGAGATTGTTCAGGGCGCGTACATCGTCGGGCGCCACGCTGATGGTGGCGCGGTATTGTGCTGTCGCCTCCTCCATGCGTCCTGCGGTAGCCAGTTGCACCGCCAGGTTGTAGTTGCAGTTTGCAGACTCTGGCGCTGCCGCCACTGCCGCCTCGCAGGCTGCGATGGCGGCGTCACGTTCACCCATTCTGCCCAGCAGATCGCAGAGGTTGCTCTGTGCCAGGGCAAAGTCGGGCCGTGCCGCCACGGCAGCGCGATAATGATCCAGGGCGCTTTCGTACAGCCCCTCTTTTTCCAGCAACGCCCCCAGGTCGTTGTGGGCGCGGGCATCTTCCGGGTTCAATCGCAGCGCTTCCAGAAAGGCGTCTTGTGCGGCTTCATACTGGCCGTCCGCTGCCAGCGCCACGCCAATATGGAAGTACACATCCTGCCTGTAGGGGTCGGGCTGATCTTCGGGATCATCGCTGAGAGACTTTTCCAGAAGCCGTGCCGCAAGGGCATGGCGGCCTTTTACTGCAAAAGCGTGACCCAGCCGGAACGGCATGTAATAGGAGTAGTCCTCCTGCAGCAGGGCTTCCGCCTCGGTGACGGCTTTTTCGATCTCGTCCACCCGCAGCCACGAATCGGCACGGGCATAATGCCAGCGCGCTTTGTCCGGGGTGTAGGGCCAGGGTTCGCAGTGCGCAAGCCCATAACATGCCAGCAACAGCAGTGCCATTGCCGCGAGTTTTTTTCTTTCACCCTGTTTCCACGCCAGCCACATGCGGTGGAGTCCATAAGCCGCCACCAGTGCCATCAGTCCCGCAATGGGGTGCCGCGCCCGTGCATTAACAAAGAACGGCAGGAACGACAAATAGTAGGAAAGAAGCAGTCCATAGAAAAGAAGCAGCATGTCGCCGGTGGAAACCGCAGAAACAGGGACTGACGCAAGCGAGCGACCATCGGGAGCAAGACGGGTCTGTCCCTGTTTCTGCGACGCCCCGACAAGGCGGTCTTTGAGCATTACAAGCATACCGCCCAGGAATAGTGCGAACAGAAGGGAAAAACCGGGCATATATTTTAGAGGGGGGTAGTGTTCCTTTTCATAATGCACCACCTTGTTTTCTGTGATTTCCCAAGGCGACCAGAACAACACGGCCTTTTTCAGGGCGAGTTTCAGGGTGGCCAGTTTGTTGTGGCGCACCCAGTCCAGCGCCTTCTTTGCGAAGATGGTGGATGCTTCGGAATGGGTCAGATTTTCGTTGCCTACTTCACGGGCGAGGCCATGTACGATGTGGGCATATTCCCACACCGAAAACTGACCTGTACCCTCCAGTTGCTGTAGGTAGGGCGTCCATGATGTATGTCCGTCGGCGTATTCACTGTTGCCAATGAGTAGGTTTTCGCCGAAGTAGGTGGAAATGGGTACGAATTCGCCGGACACGCGATAATTGCGCAGCGTAACCGGTGCAATGACCAGCGCGGTTGCCCCTGCCAGTGCCACCCAGGCGCGCCATGTTCTGATCGTTTTGCCGGCACGCCATTCAAGAAACAGCATCCACATTGCCATAAGAGGACCATAGAGCAGAATGTTCGGACGCATGAGGGCGTAGCACCCGGTAATGATGCCAGCCAGGGCTGCCCAGCGTGCGAGGCGCGTTGTTCCCCAACGATGCAATGTCAGCAACAGGCAGGGCAACAGAAAAACAAATACGGCGGGATCATTTACCTCCCCTTCGTAGTAAATAAACCCCCAGTAACCTGCCATGATCAGCGCCGTGATGAGGGCGACGCCTTTTCCAAAAAGAATGCGGCCAAGATGGGCCATCAGCAGGATGGAAATAAGTCCAAGCCCGATATTGAACAGGCGCGGGGCGAGATAACTGCCGCCGCTGAGAAAATAGATAACAGCCAGCAGGTAACTGTAGCCCGGCGGGCGGTAATAGGGCGTGGTGGGGATTTCAGGATCAGAGCGTCCCTCAGGTACGGTCCAGTCCCCGGAAAGCATGGCACGCGCCTGGTAATCCTGCACCGACATGTCTTGGCGCAACGACATGAAATCAGGGGCTTGTACTACCTCCGCCAGATACCAGAAACGCAACACGGCAGCAACGATAAGGATGCACAGTATGGCTTTGCGGTATCGTGCGGTCTGCTGTTCCGATGTTGTCATGATAGTGTTCCGGCCTGCATTAAGGGAAAAGTCCGGGTCATGCCTGTCGTATCAGTACGAAACGCGCCAACGCCGTCATGGATTCCTTGAATTCCGAATCTGGCAGCACGGCAATCGCACGTATCGCCTGGTCTATGTAATGTTCTGCACGGGCGCGGGTTGTTTTGTCAATGCCCAGTTTTTCCACAGTGTCCCGCACCCATGCCTGTTCTGCTTCGGACAGGGTATGGCCGACGAATTTTTCAAACCGATTGCGGTCTTCCGATGACATAACAAGGCGCAGCAGGTGCAAGGGCAGTGTGTGCTTGCCTTCTGTTACGTCGCCGCAGGCGGGTTTGCCGAGCACCGAAGCGGGTTTTGTAATATCAAGCAGATCGTCGAGCAGCTGAAATGCGATTCCCAGCCCGATGCCAAAATCGTATATGGCCTGGGTGTGCCCGGTGGCAAAAAGCAGTGCGGGCGCCGAGCAGGCTGCTGCGAACAGGCTGGCGGTTTTGCTGCTTGCCAATGCGATGCAATCCTCTTCATTTTGATCTGCAGGGTTGCGGCCATAATAGCGCAATTCACCTTCCGCCATGCGGCGCATGGCTTGCAACGCGCCGGAAACAAGCGCACTTGAATCATATTCCGTAAGCAGTTCCAGCGCCCGCGCCACGAGATAGTCCCCGCCCAGTATGGCAGCATGGTTGTCCCACAGGGTGTTCAAGGATTCCTGGCCGCGTCGCAGCGACGCATGGTCAACCACGTCGTCATGGGTCAAGGAGGCAATATGCATAAGTTCGTAGGCGGCAGCGAGGCGGCCCAGGGACGGAAGGTCTTTTCTGCCCAGCGCACCAGCAGTGAGCAGGCACAGGGCAGGGCGCAACAACTTCCCTTCGGCTTGTTGCGTAGTGTTAGCGCCCGATTCAGCGGCGACTAGTGTCATTGCGTTGTGCCAGATATCCAGCACAATGCCGCGCACTTCGGTCATTGCCGCTTCTATGGGTGCATATATCTCTGTGAGTGAGTATTGATTTTGCACAGGCGGAATTGTATCACAGGCGTTGAAGCTGCTCCAAAAGCACGGCAGCAATCAGGCGGCGGGCAGGTAGATGGAAAAGGTGCTGCCTACGTTGGGAGTGCTTTCCACTGTGACGCGCCCACCGTGCGCTGTAATGACATGGTTTACAATGGAGAGCCCAAGTCCGGTGCCGCCCAGAGCACGGCTGCGCGCTTTGTCTGCACGGTAAAAACGCTCAAACAGACGGGGCAGATGTTCCGCCGCCACACCGCATCCCCGGTCTTCCACCTGAATCATAACCTCTTCCTCTTGAGCGGCGCGTACCACGACATCGCTGTCGGCGGGGCTGTATTTGATGGCGTTGTCAATCAGGTTTGCCACGGCCTGTTCAAGCAGGGACGGGTTGATGCAGGCTTTGATGGCGCTTTCACATTCGAGAGAAACCCGGATGTTCTTTGCAGATGCTTTTTTGGAGCACAGTTCCATGGCCGCTTCGAGGGTGTCCCGGATGCCCATAACCTCCACATCAATACTTTTCTTTTCTTCGCCTTCCTCAATGTGGGAAAGGGTGAGCAGATCGCCTAAAATGGCATTGAGACGGTCGCTTTGCTTCGCTACGATTTCCAGAAAACGACGCGCATCTTCAGGACTGTTGAGGGCGCCGTCCAGCAGGGTTTCCACGAAGCCCTTAATTGAGGTGATGGGCGTGCGCAGTTCGTGGGATACGTTGGCGACGAAATCGCGGCGCACCTGTTCCAGGCGGCGTAGTCGGGTGACATCATTAAACACCACCACTGCACCGATACCTTTTCCCTGCACATCACGCAATACGCTGCCGTGTACCTGAAGAATACGCCCACTCTGGCTGAGATTGCCAAATTCGCTTTCCTTGGGCTTTGCGCTGTTTAGAATCTGGACGACAAACTGGGCGAGCGGCGTGTTGGGCGCCACTTCGCGCAGGTGCGCATTCGGGTTGCTTTCAAAATCAATGCCGGTGAGCCGCACCGCCGCCTGATTGAAGGTCATGATGCGCCCCTGATTATCCACAGCGAGAACGCCTTCCACCATACTGGACAGCACGGCTTCTTGTTGATTACGCTCTTTGGTGACTGCGCGCAGGCGTTCATCCAGTTGGGCGGCCATGTCATTCAGTGATTCGGAAAGGGCGGCCATTTCAGCGAGGTGCGGCGTGTCCAGAGGTTCTGTGAAGTCACCTTTGGAAAAACGCTGTACCCCACGGATGATCTGTTGTACAGGGCGGTTGATGGTCCAGGACACGATGATGGTAGCGATGAGCGCAAACAAGGCGACTACACCCGTACCCCAAAGAATTCGCGTCTGAATGCGTTTTAGCGCCACGCCGAGTTTTTCGGCAGGCAATGCGACTCTGGCAATGGCAATAAGGGTTTCGTTGTCATGAACGGGAACAGCATAGTAGAACATGCTGACGCCAAGGGTGTCGCTGAATCGAATGGCGCCGCCTTCGCTTGATGTCAACGCGTTGCGGACTTCCTTCCGGTCTTGATGGTTGTCCATGGCGGCGGCATTGCTTTCCGTGTCAGCCACCACCGTACCGTCCGGCAGTATGATGGTGATGCGTGTGGAGTGTCCTTCGGCGGCGGTACGACAAAAGGCGTTAAGTCCGCTGTAGTTGCGATCACGCAGGAAATCACGGCTTGCCTCGGCAGTCAGTTTTGCATAACTCGCCAGTTCATCAGTAATGCGTTCGTGGTAAATGTGTTTGAAGGCATCTGCAGAAAGCAGGGCAATAGCGCACAACGTTGCAAATGCCACCAGCATGCAGGTAAGAAAGACAAAAGTGGAGACGGAGAGTCTAAGCACTGGCGGTATCCTGGTCTACAAACTTGTATCCCACGCCGCGAACCGTCTTGATATAGTCGCCAGCATCTCCCAGCTTTTTGCGTAATCCGGCAATCTGAACGTCAACGGCGCGTTCCGTAACAGCATAGTGTTCACCGCGAATGGCGTCTACAATGCGGTAGCGTGTGAATACCCAGCCGGGCCTGCGGGCCATCAGGTGCAGAATGGCAAACTCGGAATAAGTCAGATCAATTGTGTTATCCTGGTAAACAACCTCATGCCGTCCGGGATGTATGGTCAGGTCGTCAAAGGTCAGCACGGCATCCTCGCTGGCCATACCTTGACGCTTGCGGCGTAATACGGCGCGTACCCGCGCCACCAGCACACGGGGACTGAAGGGTTTGGTGATGTAATCGTCTGCGCCGATTTCCAGTCCCGCCACAATGTCAGATTCTTCACCTTTGGCGGTCAGCATAATTACCGGTATGGCGGCTGTTTCTGGGTCACGCTTGAGACGGCGACATACTTCCAGCCCGTCAATTTCCGGCAGCATCAAATCCAGTAGAATCAACTGGGGTGGATCGTCGTCCACGCTTTGGAGCGCCTTTTCTCCGCTCATGGCAAGGGTTACCTGGTAGCCCTCTTTCTTCAGGTTGTAGGAAACCAGCTCGAGTATGTCCTCTTCGTCTTCCACAACAAGAATATGCGGTTTGGGCGTCTTGGTCATCATCGGTTTTCCTTATGGTTGCCAGCGTCGTGTTTCTGTATTATACAATGTTGTACAGGATTTTGCATTCACCCTCTACAGGGTAGTAGTCTTTCCGCAGTGACAGTCCGTTTGTAATGACAGCGCAATTATTTTACGTAAGTTGTGTTGTTTTAATGTAATATTTTCATCAGGAATATGTGAGCGAGCAACGGAAGGATATATTATGCTGACAGGAATTAACCAATGGGCGTTCCCGAGCGATATGCCAACAGCACAGGCCATGGCGCTGGCGGCGCGTATCGGCTATCAGTCTTTTGAAGTGTGCGTGGGCGAAAAAGGGCCGGTCACACTCGATACCAGTGAAGCGGAAGCCAGTGTGCTGCGGCGGGAAGCGGACAAACTCGGCCTTGCCCTGCGCAGTGTGGGTACAGGGCTTGGCTGGCAGTATCCGCTTACTTCGCCTGACCCGGTAGTGCGTGCAAAAGGCGCGGAAACAACGACGCAGGCACTGCGTATTGCCAAGTGGCTGGGTGCGGACACGGTGCTGGTGGTGCCCGGTATTGTTTCAGCGGAAATCGCCTATGATGCCGCCATTGAAAATGCGCTCAGCGCCATGATGGAAATGGTGCCGGTAGCCGAAAAAATCGGGGTCACCCTCGGCATTGAAAATGTGTGGAACAAGTTTCTGCTCAGTCCCGTCGAAATGCGGGATTTCATTGATCAGTGCGAGAGTGAAAATGTGGGCGCCTACATAGATACGGGCAATATCGTGCTGTACGGCTACCCGGAACAGTATCTGCGCATTCTCGGTCCCCGGGTACGTGCTGTTCACGCAAAAGACTTCCGTGCATCAGCGGGCAACTTCGACGGTTTTGTTATGTTGATGGAGGGCGACGTGAATTGGCCGGAGGTGATGGCGGCCCTCAATGAAATCGGATTTGACGGCGCACTCACTGCAGAATATGGGCCCTACACCCACAGCCTGGACGTAATGCTCCGCCATGTGCATATCTCTCTGGAAGCGATTATTGCATTAGCAAAAGGCTGAAACAAACGTGTTGGAAGGAACATGCTATGAACGTAGCAATTATCGGATGCGGCGGCATGGGCCGGCTGCACGCGGAAATGGCCGCCAACTGCGGTCTGCGTGTTACCGCCTGCGCTGATGTGGTGCGTAAGGCAGCCATGGTCGCCGCCGCGCCGTATCGGGCGAAGACCTTTGCCGACCCCATGGGCGCTGTCAAATCGAAGGATGTGGACGTTGTGGTGGTTGCAACGCCCACGCCGGTCCATGAGAAATATGTGGTGGCTGCCGCAAATGCAGGCAAGCACATTTTCTGCGAGAAACCTTTCGGACGTTCCACGGAGGAATGCAAGCGCGCCATGGCCGCTGTCAAAAAAGCGGATGTGAAACTCTTCGTCGGTCATGTGGTGCGGTATTTTCATGAGTTTGAAGCCCTGCGCATGCAGATAAAGTCCGGCGCTATCGGCGAACCGGGTTGGGCGAAACTTTACCGGGGCGGCATTTTTCCCGGCGATTCCAGAAGTTGGTTCCGCGACTATGCCCAGAGCGGCGGCGTTACCTTCGACTGCATGATTCATGATCTGGACTGGGTGCGCTATGTCTTCGGGGAACCGGAACGCATCTATTGCCAGACCCTCATGCGCAAGACGCCGGTACAGGTGGACTACTCGCAGGTGACCATGCGCATGAAGAACGGGCTGATTGCCACGATCATCGGCACGTGGGCCCACCCCAGCGGGTTCCGCGTGAAAGTGGAGGTTTGCGGCAGTGACGGCATGGTGCAGTATGACAGTGACGACGCGCCGTTGCGCGCCGAAGCGCGCCGGGCAGCATCGGGGCCTGCCATGATTGTTCCCATGAGCCCTGTGGCGGTAAGCCCGTACCAGCGGGAGTGGGAGGATTTCCTGGCCTTCATTGAAGGACGCAGCACCCCCCGTGTTACTGCAGAAGACGCTTTGCGCGCCGTGCAGATGTCAGAAGCCGCGTTACAATCCGCTGAAGAGCGGCAGCCCGTGAAACTCTAGGAAAGGGATGCAACCATGACTAAAATTGGCATTATGAGTTTTGCGCACATGCACGCCCACAGTTACGCTGGATGTCTGAACAGGCTGCCCGGTGTGGAACTGGCGGCACTATGGGATGACGACGTGAAGCGCGGCAAAAGCATGGCCAAAGAATTTAACGCGCCCTTTGTGAAAGAGATGGACAAGTTTTTGGCGAGCGGCCTTAACGGGGTTATCATCACCTCGGAAAATGAAAAGCATCGCGCCATGGTCGAAGCGGCGGCGGCTAACGGACTCTGGATACTCTGTGAAAAGCCGTTGGCGCCCAACGTGAAAGATGCCAAGGCCATGGTTAAGGCCTGCGACAAGGCGGGTGTTGGTCTGGGAACGGCGTTCCCCTGCCGGTATGCACTGCCTGTGATGGCGGCGAAAGACCTGCTCGATTCCGGCGCCTACGGTGAAATCTATTCCGTGGCCTGCACCAATCACGGGCAATCGCCCGGCGGCTGGTTTGCAGACGAGGCGCTCAGCGGCGGCGGCGCCACCATGGACCACACGGTGCATGTGGCCGACCTGCTGCGCTGGATGCTGGGCAAGGAATTCACCCAGGTGTATTGCGAACTGGGCAACCAGTTGCATAAGAAAACCCTGAAGACTGATGATCTCGGTAGCCTGCACTTGGAAATGGAAGGTGGTGTGCAGGTTTCCCATATTGCCAGTTGGAGCCGTCCGGGAAGTTATCCCACCTGGGGCGATGTGACTATGGAATTCATCTGCGAGAAGGGCGTGCTTAATGTGGATGCCTTCAACCAGAAAATCACGGTTTACGATGACAAGGCCATGCGCGCTGTGTGGGCGCCCTGGGGCGACAATTCCGACCTCGGCCTGATTCTGGATTTCGTGAGTGCCGTCCGTGAAAAACGCAAACCCACCATTACCGGTGAAGACGGCTTACGCGCCACCGAGGTCACCGCCGCAGCCTATAAGGCTTTCAAAACCAAGAAGACCGTCGCGATTTAATCTACCTTCGATTACTTCAGGAATGCGTAGCGCAGCAGGAACGCCAAAGCGACGCCGTACATGATGGGGTGTACTTCCTTGTAGCGGCCTGTGGCTGCTTTGATGAGGGCATAGGAGATGCAGCCGAAAGCGATGCCCTCGGTGATGCCGTAGCCGAAGGCCATCATGGCAATGGTCAGGAATGCGGGCAGGCTTTCGGTGGTGTCGCTCCAGTCCACTTTGCGCAGGGGCGCAAGCATGAACATGCCCACAATAATCAATGCAGGCGCGACAGCGGGGTACATGGGCACAAAGGAATTTTCAATGCCGAGTGCGGCGTAGTATTCCGCGCCCACGTTCGTGCCCACCAGCGCGACGACCGGCCCCAATGCGATGGCGGCAAGAAAGCATACGCCTGTGGCTATGGCGGCCAGTCCGGTGCGCGCGCCTGCGGCC
>CAZBNU010000035.1:26047-27980 GCA_964493075.1 uncultured Nitrospirales bacterium
GCTGAAAAGATGTAAATATGCGGACCGCCTTCCATTCCTGGAAGGCGGTTTTTTATCTGAGGCGGCAGCCAGTCCGGTGCGTGCGCCTGCGGCTACGCCTGTGGCGCTTTCGATGTAACTGGTGACGGTTGACGTGCCGCACAACGCGCCGGTGCAGGTGGACAGGGCATCCGCAAGAAAAGCGCGTCCCGCACGGGGCAGCCTGCCGTCTTCGGTCATGTATCCGGCTTGGGTGCCGACGCCGACCAACGTGCCCACCGTGTCGAAGAGGTCAAGAAAGAAGAACAGGGAAATGGCGATGAGCGCTTCCTGCCAGCGCGTAATCAATTCACTGAAATCCAGTTTGAAGAAGGTTGCGGTGGACAAACTGAACTCCGGCAATTGCATGGGAATCACGCCCAGTAGCAAGCCAACCACCGTGGTAATCAGGATGCCGATAAGGATGCTGCCGTGGATGTTACGCGCCAGCAGCGCCGCCATGATGAACAGTCCCAGCAATGCAGTCAGTGGTGCGGCATGTTTCAGATTGCCCAGCGTTACCATGGTGGCCGGGTTCAGTACCACAATGCCGCTCCACTGCAAGCCGATGAAGGCGATGAACAGGCCGATGGCAGGACCAACAGCGTTCTTCAGGCAGGACGGAAATACGTCGAGCACTTTCTCGCGGAACCCCAGCAGCGACAAGGCGGTAAAGATGATTCCCGAACACAGGACAATCGCCAGGCCGGACTGCCAAGAGAAGTCCATGCCCAGACAGATGGTGAAGGAAAAGAGAAAATTCTGTCCCATGCCCGGCGCCAGCGCAAAAGGATAGTTGGCGAGAAAGCCCATGAGAAAACAACCGATTGCCGACGAGATGCAGGTGGCCAGCAGCACCGAACCGAAGTCCATGCCCGCCATGGTCAGCACGGTAGGCTGCACGAAAATGATGTAGCTCATGGTGGCGAAGGTGGTCGCGCCGCCCAGCAGTTCGCGGCGCACGGTTGACCCGGCTTCGTTAATCTTGAAGTAGTTATTCAGCATGCCCATAAACCTGTCCTCCCGTAAGTAATTGTAATTGGTTTTGGTGGCGGCAAACTGTAAGGCATTATACGCACACGGCACTTTCAAATAAAATGTGGAGCGGCCCAGTTCACGAATCTACCTCTTGTGACAAAGAATATTCGTGTTGAAATGGGTTTGGGATATTGCATACAAGCACGTGCTTTCACGAAAAAAATGCTTCGTTTTGACCACTTTTCGTCACCTTTTTTCATTCTTTTTTCGCTTTTTTTGACGTTATTGAACGTTTTTCGACGTTTTAGAACGTTTTTTTTTGGGGTGATTGGGGTCGTAAGCACAATATATGGCATTACTTCTCATATCTACTTCTATATATTGGGGTTTCATCTTCTTCGAGCGCATGGCGTGTTTCGCATAGTGCCTCACGCAAAGCCGCAAAGTCGCAAAATAGGCAGAAGTTGTTAGAGGCACTGCTGCCGCGTTGCCAGTCCCTGTGTTCCGAGTTGCATGACAGTTCTCCTTGTTGGGTGTTTTGCCTTTACTATTCGTGGGTGGGGTTTGCGTTGTTTTGGGGTTTATGGTTGTGTGGCGTGGGTGGTGGTTTGGAAAGGGTTTGGGAAAAAGTAAACGGGGCCGTTTACTTTTTTGGGGGGAGGCAAGAAAGAGTGAAGGAAGAAGGGAGAAGAGTGAAGGCGGAAGGGACACAAGGGACATTAGGGACGGAAGGGACGGGATGGGGGGAGGCAAGAAAGAGTGAAGGGTGAAGGGGTTTGGTATGGGGGAATTCGCAGGTGGGGTGGTGGTGGGGAGTGGTGGTGGGTGCCTTTGTGAGGTTGATACTTGTTTCGATTCCGATTCCGATTCCGATTCCGATTCCGATTTCGATTTCGATTTCGATTTCGATTTCGATTTCGATTTCGATTTCGATTTC
>CAZBNU010000036.1:0-27977 GCA_964493075.1 uncultured Nitrospirales bacterium
ATTATATAAAAGTAAGCACCACCACCGTCATTCCGTTTTTTTCGGGCAACTACACGAATACGCAATCTCGCGCTTGAACCTATATGTATCCGTTGTTGCCGTCTTCATGAAATTAACCCGCCCGAAAAAAACCGGAATGACGGTGGTGATAGTATATTCGCAAATTCAACTTCTTGTTTTTTCGCAGTTCCGATCCGATAAGGTACTAATAGGCTCAAAATTACGATCAAAAACAAGAAGTTGCATATAAGCACGAAGAAAAAATGGGGACTGTTCCCGTCGCAATTTCAACTATTGACGGAGGGAATAATGAGTGTCTGATTTTATGCGTGATCGGTTTCTTGCAGTTAATCCCGGCGACGGAACTGTCCCCAATTTTTTCGGGCGTGTGTGTCAAAGCCGCAAAAAACGGGGACAGCCCTGGCACTTCAAGCCTAACATGTGATTCGCAGTCCTTACGTGCGCCAAGGGCAGTCCCCGTTTTTTGCTTATCGTTCATAGTTGTTTCAGGTTGTGGAGATAAACTGGGTTGCGGGCAACGCCCGTGTTAGTAGAAGGCAGTTACACAAACATTTCTATGCTGATACCCATAAGATGATACAATTGTCTGGCTGAAGACTGAGACGACCGCCACCACAAAAATTTCACTATAAACCGCCAGGACAAGGAATTTTTACCATGGGTCACATTGTCAATCCCGATCGGGAACATCGTTTGTTGCGCAAGCGTCTGGACCGCATGGTGACAGGTGCGCCGGACTCGCCCCATATTGTCCAGATACTAGCCTTGCTGTTTACGCCCGAAGAAGCCCGTCTTGCACGGAAGCTTCCTGCAAAACCCATGCCCCTGTCGCGTCTTTCCAAGCGCGTTGGCATTGCCGAGGCAGAACTGGATGCGCGGCTCACCGACATGGCACATCGCGGCCTTGTGCTGGATTTCAATTTGCGCGGGAAACGCTACTTCATGTTGCCGCCGGTGGTGGTGGGCTTTTTTGAGTTTGTGTTCATGCGCACCCGCGACGAACTGCCCATGAAGGAACTGGCGAAACTCTTTGACGCTTACATGTATACGGACGACCGCTTTGCCAAAAGCGTCTTCGGGAAAAACACCCAGGTGGGGCGTTCCCTGACCCATGAAGAAGCGATCCCTGAAGAAGACTTTACGGAAATCCTGGACTGGGAACGTACCACGCGCATTATTGAAACGGCCTCTGCCATCGGTGTTTCCATGTGCGCCTGCCGACATAAAAAACTGCACGAGGATGCTGCCTGTGATGCGCCCATGGAGGTGTGCTTTTCCCTGAACCAGGCAGCGGGCACCCTCGCCCGCAACGGTATTGCCCGGCTTGTAGACAAGCAGGAAGGGCTTGCACTGCTGGAGCAGAGCAAGGCGGCAGGACTGGCCCAGACAGGCGACAATGTGCAGAAAAACATGACCTATATCTGCAACTGCTGTGGGTGCTGCTGCGGCATGTTGAACGCCATACGCACCCTGAACCTTACCAACGCAGTGGTGGCGGCGAACTGGGTGATGGAACTCGATCAGGATGCCTGCAAAGGATGCGGCAAGTGCGAGAAGGCTTGTCCTATTGACGCTATTTCAATGGTGGAGACCACCAGCGAAGGCGGCAAAACAAAGAAGAAGGCACAATGCGATACGGACCTGTGTCTGGGCTGCGGGGTTTGCTATTCCTCCTGCAAGTTCAGTGCAATTAAGATGAAACGTCGCGAGAAGCGAATCATCCCGCCTGAGACGACCTTTGACAAGGTTGTCGCCATGGCCATCGAACGGGGCAAACTTGTTGACCTGATCTTTGACGAACCGGAAAACCTGGGTTATCGTGCCCTCGGGCGGGTATTATCGGCATTGGAAAAGACGCCGCCCGTGCAGGCGCTCCTGGCAATAGAGCCACTCCGGTCAGCATTCCTGAACAAGGTGGTCACTTCGGCAAAGCGCATGTAAGCTTGTACGCAGTCCGAGGCTGTGCAACAATTCTTTTACACGCTAAGTTCGCCGCTCTCAATGTCCTTGATGAGGTCGTTGATGAGGTCAATGCTTGTCTGTGGGAAATGCCACTGCTTGATTTCACGTTCTGTCAGCAAATTCTGAAGTTGCGGCACGACCAGCATGTCTTTGGCAATTTCGCTAGGAAGCGATCGGGCGATAAATCCCTCTTCATTAAAGGTGTCAAAGAAACTTTGAAGCCCACGCTCCGCGTCGCCGCCTACAGCGCCAAAATCCTGGCCGTATATGTGCAGCGAACAGCTATAGTCGGCATAACTGCCCACGCGTACTTTGCGCCCGGTCCTTTTCTCAATCTGCTTTGCAATGGTCTGCTGCAGGAAAGTGATGGCAATGAGGTTATCGCCCCAGGCCTTGTACAAGTCCCGGGAGCGCCATGTGGTATTCATGTTCAGTACCAGGTTGCCATCGGCGTCTTCCGGACAGCGCAGTTGCACTTCGCGCAGGCAGGGGATGTCTTCCGGCAGATAGGGATCGAGATTAGGCACGGACGTTGTGGCAATAGCGCGTCGGGAAAAGGGTGTCTCCACGATCCGGTCAATGGCAAGGGCGATTTGGTCCACAATGGAACCGCCTGCATCCGGATGGGCAAAGAGGCGTTGATGATAAGTATAGGGCCACTCCTGAGAGGTCATTTCCCCGTCAATGGCTTTGGATAGGGAGTCAAAGGGAACTACGCGATAATCCTTTACGCCCATGATCTCGGCAATATAAACCCCCACCTCACAGAAGGAAATCGGTGGAAAACGGGGTTGGGCAAAGGGATCCTTCACCTCAATGAGTACGCGTGCATCACGGCTGGGCGGGTCAATATATTCCCCTGCGCTGTTTTTGCGATCATACTCCGTGCGAATGGCGAGCCCATTCTCCCAGACCGCTTTGATGGCCCTGAAATAGGCCTGCGGGATGGAATCTCCCACCACATGCAGTGTTGGTATACGTCCGTCTGTTGCCTGTACCATGACAATCTCCTCTTCCTGCACCACCGGTGCTTTCATTTTGGTTTAACTATCAACGAAACCGCTCCCATTGCGGGTCATGATCAAAAATCCAACGGTAATACTCTTGTTGTTCCAGTGCCGCGGCGGCGGCGGCATCCACGATAACCGTGCAGTTCGGGTGCAACTGCAAAGCGCTTGCGCTTATCATCGAGGTCACGGGACCTTCAACGGCCCGCGCTATAATCTGTGCTTTGTTCGTGCCCGTTACCAGCATGATGCACCGATCCGCCTCCAGTATCGTGCCTACCCCCATGGTGATGGCAAAACGGGGCATTTCTTCGGGACTGTCGAAGAGAGGCGCGTTCTGCTCCACCGTCTTGGGGGTGAGGGCCTTTACCCGGGTGCGAGAGAACATGGCGGACAAGGGCTCATTAAACCCAATATGGCCCGATTCGCCGATGCTCAACAGCTGCAGGTCAATGCCGCCCACATCTTCAATGAGCGCATCATATCGGACGCCTTCCTCTTCGGGGTCTGCGGCCAAACCGTTGGGCAGATGGGTATTACGTGGGTCAATGTTTACCTTGTCAAAAAGGTGGTGGTTCATATAATAGCGGTAGGCGTTTTTGTGGGTTGGCGGCAATCCCACGTACTCATCCAGATTGAAGGTCACCGCCAGCGAAAAATCCAGCCCATCCTCGCGGTGCATGGCTACAAGTCGGGCGTATAGCCCTTCCATGGTGCGCCCTGTGGCAAGTCCCAGAACAGAATTGGGCTTTCGCTCCAACTGATGCGCGATTGCTGCAGCCGTAAGTTCTATGGCTGCCTCTTTGGTATCACGGATGATTACCTGCATTTTGTTCTTTCCGACGACCAACGGGCGAATATAATCCGCTCCCGGCACACTATTAGTAAACCCTGACACCATTGTAACAGATATGGTCTGGCTGAATTAATAGCGCCGCCACAAAAAAAATAGGTGTTGAGGCCTTTATTTTCCAGATAACTTGTGGTATGATTAGTGTATATATGGAATTATCCGTTCCATGCGTGTGCCAAAGGTCTAACTCTCAAGAGTGTCCTGACGGTTTCAGGCGCTTGAGGGGTATTGTGTTGAGTACTTTTTTCTGGCACAGGGTGCGGTATGAAAGGCATTCCAAAACCATAAGGGTAATACAAATGATTAAGAAACGAGGCAGTAGAACCGTAGTAACGATCACCTGTGTGTTGGCTGTTATGCTGGTGTGCAGTGCCATGCTCCCAGCAGCAGCGCAAAAAACTCCGCGCATCCTGCTTGCGGGCGACAGTTGGACAGGATTCATGCTGGCCTTCCGGTCCTATCGGGAAGCACTTGAAGACCGCCCGGACCTGGCCCGCTGGATCGAAGTGGGCAACCGCACCGCTGTCATGGGCGTGCGCGCCTGGGAAATACTTGAAATTCCAGAACTGGATTATTTCAATTTATTGACCAATGAACTCACCAAGTATCCGAACATAGACGTTGTCGTGATGACGCTTGGCGGCAACGACATTCTGCGTGGAACAAAGGGTGTGGATCCAGGCAATTATGACCGGAATGTGGACTTGGAAAATTGCTTCGAGAACGATCCTGCATCCGAACCCTGGACGGACACTAATGAATGTATCGAGTGGCTGGCTGCCGCGCTTCGAATTCAGATAGCGCAGATTGTAGACCACATTTTGAGTATCCGCCCTGATATTCGTGTCGCCATTTTGAGTTATGACTATGGCGCCCGCGAACCTGATGAGGGCTATACGATTGAGGAACAACATCTTGCTTTTCTTGAGGTGGAACTGGCGAAACGCGATATCGCCCTTGCGCGGGATCGCGTGGAATATGTAAATAATTTTGGATTGATGCAGTATCTGTACGGCATCCCGGAAGCGGTTCCCCCGATTGATCCCCTCACGGTTCCGCCTCCCTGCGAATCACCTGATCCGCCCTGCGCATTCTGGCCTGGTGGCGATCCCGCAAACCTGTCCCCTCTGTTTACCTACATTGACCAGGACATCCATCTGACGGATTTCGGCTATCTGGATGTGGCTAATCGTTCTCTCGACCAACATATTCAGGAATGGCTGAATTACCCGAAAGCACTGGAGATACTGCCGCTGGACACCAAAGAACCGTTCTATCAGTTCCAGGTAACCTTTTCCCATCCAGTATCCGGGGTTACAGCAGGCGATTTTGAAGTACATATTCAGGACAAGGGGCTGCTCAAAGCAATGGGGATCACCGATGTACAGCCTGCCAGCGGCCCTGCCGATGTGTACACGGTGACGGTGGACATGGACGGCTCCCTGGAGGCCGCTTACATTATCGTCAAGGATTTTGACACCATCATTCGATCTGACACCAGCGTAGCCCTTGGCGGCCCTGGTCTGGGTAATGGCGAATTTGTTTATAACGGCTTATACGAGTTTGTAGACATGGAACCACCCGCTCCCGATGATTTTCAAGCGGCAATTCAATACCTGTACATGGCCACAGCAGCCTATGAATACCTGCTCTTTGGCTTAAGCTTTTCTCCGAACTCCCTCGATGTCAATGGTGACTTTATTAATGATGGTGATATACATAACGAACCTTATACTATCCCGGGCAATGCACTGCTGGAGTCTTATGAACTGGCCCTTATTGAATATTGCATCAATAATCCTTCATTAGATCTCAGTGCGCAGGGTGGTATTAATGCACAGGCCGTTGCCGATGCTTTCACGAATAACTACGGCGTATTTCTGACAGCGCTGGGTGGTGCCGACGGGCTGGTACGGCTTATTCTTCCCGGTCTGGACACCTTACTGGCAGGCCTATACACACTCGGTGATGATTACTCCAGGACTCTCCCGGTTGTACTTGTACCCCTGCTTAATGATGTAGACGAATTTCCGTTTAATTTGGATCCGTCCCTTCTTTACGATGAGAACAATTTTATTTTTTACCCCGAATGGCTTGCCTTTGACGGCGATGCCAGCGGCAACGGCTGGACGAACGAGCAGATTTACGCCTACTATGCACCAGACGGGGTGAACGCCTACGTGAACGCGGCGCTCAGTCCCAATGTCCGGCCCTACACAGGTGAGGGTAGTTACCTTGAAGGACGCTTTGTGCGCATTGCGGTGCTGGAGCATGCGAAGTGGAATTCGCCTTGGCAGTGGTATCGTGATGATGTTCCTCTTGTGGATGATGGCCGCATCACCGGTGCAAACCGCCGCAACCTGGACATCCTATCTTTGCAGGCAGGAGACACGGGCGCCTACACCTGCGATTATATCCCGAAAAGCGGCACCAAGGCGGAAACATACGGCCCCATCAACATTATCGTAGCGGATGGACCAGTACCGGTAGGCGGTTCATTGGCATTGGCATGTATCGCCATTGCAGTCAGCGGTGCAGGTGCATTTGCGCTTCGTCGCAGGAAATAGCCACTGAATAACCGATAAAACCACAACAGGCCGTCCGCGTTTTAGTACACGGGCGGCCTGATTTTTTCATGGTATGTTTCGGTGAGGGTTATTTGCTTCCTGTTCCGAGATCAAGGGTGGCGATGGAATAAATATGCTCACTCTGCAGCGAACGACGACGATCCAGTCTGCGGTTGGGTTCGGGCATCATGTGGGGCGGTCTCGGCGTATAGGCTGGCATTTCGCTCAAACTGAAGGACGTCTCACGGACTTCAATACGCAATGGCTTATCCGGTTCCAGTTCCAGACGTAATGTGGCGCCTTCACGTGGGAAAATCTCGAAACGAGCGTCCCAGTTTTTTGTTGCACCCGGCAACTCGTGGCCAAGAATGGAAGCGCCAAAGACTTCAACGTCTGAAACTACGCGAATAGTCATGCGTTGTGCGTCGCGGGGCGAATCGAAATGGCATTCCAGGATACGGTCTTCACCATCAAAGGTATCGCTAATCACCTCAAGCACCGGCTTATCAAATGGCGGCATGGGCGCAGGCGCCTTGTAGTATTCAAACTTGTCTCCCGGCAGGAACCGGCCCAATGTTGTCTGTTCTGCATTTTCGGGGAAGTAAAGTGAAGTCCATTCATCAAGTCCACGGTCGCCGCTCAACCAAAAAGCCTCGCCAGCGTCAAAATCAATGCCATAAGCCAGCGAATTAAGCAGCGGGCTTCTCGGACTGGGCAAGGTGCGCACATAGGCAACGCACACAATAATAATCGCTGCTATCGAGAATGCTGCGGCTGTTTTGAACAAACTAGAGGAGGTAATCTGCCACAGTTGGGGCAATAAAAACACGCACAGGATTAGCGTAATGGGCACTACCAGTGCGGATGCCATCACGGTGGGGCCGTACATTGCGAGGACTATCATGGGGGCAATAAACATCAATACTGGTAATGCGAGGAATACCGACCATGTCAATACGAGCGCGGTCGGAGCATCTTCCTTGCTGAGCAACAGAAGGACAAGCAGATAGACACTTCCCATCATTAAGGGCCACAACGTCTGGTTGGCGCCTCCGGGAATTACGACCTGCATCAGGATTAGCCCAAGCACCCACCATATCAATCCTCCTGCCAGCAGTTCCTGAGGACGTGCCCACTTACGCAGCAAGGCGACCACGAGGCAAAGCATGCTCAGTCCATAGAGGTGAAGGCCGACAGCATAGACGTTGTTCTGGTAGAGCGCCATTTCACGAAAACGCAGGTACAGCACATAACTCACGAGGCCAATGGGGACTGCCGCCAGTACGGAAGCAATCAGTACGGCAACGAAACCAATCAGCATGCCGCGCACACGCAACGTACCGCGCATTGAACCAAAGGTAACCACGCTTATCCACAGGAGCAAGGCAAGAGAAGCCAGAGGCCAACCCCACGAGAGGGGATAGACCACCATGTGGTTACCGAGCGTATTGAAATAGGTGGCATCAGGGGCGTAACAATCGTCCAAGGGCATATTCCCAAAATGACGCGCCAGCCCCAACGTGTAATTACCGTGATGCTGTATGCTGGCAAGGCTGGCATTTTCCGGGTTGTCCATCATGGTATGGTAGTGATCGAAGTTGTCAATAAATGCACAGTTCAGCCCTGCGGTAATGTTCTTATATTGTCCAAAATCGCTGTTGAAGGGCATAGCGTCGTAAAAACTGAACATGATTGAATTTGCGCGTGCGCCCGCCTCGCTGCGTGCCATTTCACGCACTACGAAACCATTGTTGGGAGAAGTCTCAAACATCAGGGACGGACCGGAAGAACCACGTGTTTCCAGCCCCAACATAACGCCTACATCTTTCATCCAGGGATGGGCGGCGAAAAGCCTCGCCCCCCCCATGTTAAACTCTTCCTGGTCAGCAAATACAAATATGACATCGTTCATCAAGGGCGGTCCTGCCTTGAGGGCACGGGCGGCTTCGAGCATGGCAGCAATACCGGCAAAATCGTCTGTGGCGCCGGGGCCCCACGCCACGGAATCAAAGTGGGCATCCACGGCAAAGGCTTTGGTGGGCGCTGTACCACGAATACGCGCCAACACGGCGCGACGCCGGGACACCTGGGTGCTTCCCGTCTGATCGTACTGGGTTTCAATCGTGCTTTCCACGCCAAGGCGCTGCAACTCGTCATAGATGTACTGACAGGCTCGGTCATTCGCCTTGGAACCGGCTGGCTGCGGTTCAATGCATACGGCTGCAATGTGCTTATGTGCCCGCTCCGCGGAAAACACCTCCGGCGGCGCGGTTGCAGGCACTGGCGTGGGTGCAAGGGACATCCACCATGCAAATACAACCGCCGCTACTGCAATAAGAAAGGGAAGCACTGCAAATAATTTTCCTTTGAAACCCGTCATGCTGATACTCCTATGGTATTGTTGTACGAGAATAGCCCCATCATTTGGATTGGACTTGAAATCTTGAGGAATTGTTTCACAAAGGAAACTGTCGATCAGATCACGTAATGTGCCTTAATAATAGCGAAGCCCGTCATTCCCGCGAAAGCGGGAATCCAGTATAAAAGGTGGGTTCCGCTGCGCTTCACCCAGCCTACAGTTTCTTGTTTATGCTTAGTGGAAGAAAATCCCCCTTATTTATGCGCCCACCAGAACGCCTTGCCATTGTGGGGCACGAGGGGTGGCGAAGAGCCGTCAAACCATCGCTGTATCAGGTTTTCGTCGCATTTATCGCGCACGGGGAATCCCGTCATCGTCATACCGCGCAACGCACTGGGCTCGGGCTCCCAGTAAGAGAGGGATCGGTAATAGGCTTCCAACTGGTATGCGTCAATCATCTGGACTTCTGAGTTGTTGGGAAGGGGGGTGTTATGTCCGGCAAGAGATTCCAGCGTCGGTGAGTCCAGAGCCTCTCCCCAGCGCAATTCCGGCGGATGATTCGGATCAAAGGATATATCGTACAACCGATTTTCAATATCAAGTAAGGACAACTTCACTGGTTCTCCCGAAGAATCCGTGTATGCAATCTGCGTGTCCGCGAAAATCATATTCTTTGCCTGCACCACCGCTGCAGCCAAATCCGCGTGGGTCCATATTGCATGTTTATTGAAACCTTCCAAATCAACCTCTCCGGGACAGACATCGAACCATCCGATGGCATAGTTGAGATGATCTACAAATTCAAAATACTTTCCCCGTAATGCCACATCTGACATTGCAGTGGCGAAACTCCCCCATCTTCCGCCTGCGGTGTACACATTGGCGCTTACGGCATCAGCAGGAAATGTTACCGGGCCATTGGTGTTCACCTCCTTCCAGGCTTCCTGCACCCGTTTCTCCCGATCCAGAAGTAAAGCAGCCATGTCCCGGGCAAAGACAGTAATGTCTGCATGAAGGTGAATACTATCTGTTGAACGCAACCTGTACCTTATAAACTGCTGAAAGCTTTCAAGAACAACTTCTCTTTCCCTGATTTTACCGGTGCGGGTCAACTCCTCCATTTTGTCGTATTGCTCGTGGGATGCGCCAAAGGCCTGCATTTCCTCGTCGGTGTGGCGTCGAATACGCGATACCCTGCCCTTATTATCCACCTCGGCAACCGGCCAGCGATATACCCGGAAGCCACGGTAGCACCCATCATAGGCGCGGTCTTGTGCTTCAGATCGTTTCCCGGCGATACCGGAAACCACGTTAAGGGCGTTGTACGCATAAATATCCCGCGATGGCGCCACGGTAGCGTCAAGGAAGCGCACTTCGCCGTGTGGTGTGACATGGGCAAGTACCAGCACATGGCCGTCCAGATAAAAAAGACAGCCGGGAATGAGATACTTTGGATGAATGGCCACCGGCAGGGTATCGGAAATTTCGGCATTTTTGCGGTTCGGCTCCACGCGGAAATTTCCTGTACAGGTGCCTGTTACAGCATCCCTGAAAAATGGGCCGGGCGAAGTGTAATCCAGCGTGCTCACCATACTGCCGGGCATGGTGTAGTCGGCAGTACGCACGTCACCCCCATCGCAAGCACGCACATAAGTGAAAGTCCAGGGTAGCCCGCGCCGGTAAGCATAGTAGCTGCTCAGGGTCACGGTCAGTTTGGCGCAATCCAATACACCATGCAGGACGCGCATGGTGCCGGCATCCAGTTGTTCATTGCAGCCTTCCCCGGCAAAGTCCGGATCAAGAAGCAGGTTCATTGCGGGGTCTGTAAGCACCCGCTCAATTCTCGCCGTCTGCTGCTCATAGGTTCCGGTTGTCTTCATCGTATAGATGTGTTCAATCCATGCAGCGTAATGTCTAATTTCGGCATCTGTCCATTGACGGCAAATGTGCCATGCACCCCGGTCAGAGTGAATGCTGGGTGGATTCGGATCTTCGGCGCTTGCGGCGAGGGTAAACCAGAGTGAGGCGATCATAAAACACAAAGAAACTTGTGAAGAACGCCGATGAACACGGGAGCACGGTAACATCAAAAATTCCTCCGATAGCTTCTGACGCTTTCAGCTGGTTTCTTCATGGGCAATGGTTTCTTGGGGGGTAACAGTTCTTTGGAAATACCACTACGAGGTGGGCGTATGGTTTTCTTCTTTTCAGTGACCGATTCTTTTTCTGCTACTGATGGCTCTGGTGATGATGTTTTAATTTCAACAGCGGGCCGCTTTTCCGAAACCGGTAGCAGTATGGGTTCGGGTTCGGGTTCGGGTTCAGGTGCAGGTGGCGGCGGCTCTTCAGGTGGCGCAGGCTCCGTTTTAAGCCATTTTCCGAGTTGCGCATCAAGTTTATCACGCACGGGAAATCCGGTTGTAAACATATCCCGTAAACAGCTCATGTCTGTTTCCCGTTCCCCCAGACAGCGATAGAAAGCCTGCCAGCGATAGGCGTCTTCCATGGCGATCTTCTGGCCATTGGGCACAGGCGTAATGGTTTGCGGCGCCGAAGCGCGCTCTTCACTGCCTTCGGGAGCGCCCCACCGCAGTTCTGGGGGATGATTTGGATCAAACGAAAGATCATAAAGCCTTTTCTCGATGTCCAGCAAGGTCAGGGGAATCTTATCCCCCTTTGAATTGGTATATACCATGTTGCGTGCCGCGAAGATGCGGTTCTTCTCAGCAATCATCGCCTTTGCCAGGTCCGACTGGTTTTGTATGTTGTACTGTTCAAGACCAGTCATATCCACGAACTCCGGGACGACCCCGTACAAGCGGATAACGTATTCGAGCCAGTCTGCGAGATAGAAATACTTGTTACGCCGGTCAACGTCCGACGAGGGGGAACTCCAGGTTTCCCAACGGCCCAACGCCTGGAAGATGTTTTCGTCCCGCTTCTCTTCCGGGTAGACAATAGGGCCATGTGCGCGAACATTCTGCCAGGCATCCTGAACAAATTGTTCCCGCGACGCATAGGCATCCAATAGTTCGTCGGCATAGTTTTCCATAAAAAGAAGAGGCGCGACAGAGTCCACCGTCTTCATACGCATCCGGATAAAATCGTGAAAACTTTCTACCCGAAATTTTCCCATATCAATATGCTGATTATGGGTGATCTCCCGTACAATTTCGAACTGTTCTGTGGAAAAGCCAAACTCCTTCATTTCCTCGTTCGTGCGGCGGCGCACCTGTTTTACACGGCCATTACTGTCAGTAATAGCGATGGGGTAACGCAATACGCGCAACCCCTGAAAACATCCTGCCCACGGATTGTCGGGATCGGTTCCCTGGGGTGTGATACCGCTTACCGTATTCATGCCATTATAGGTAAACACATCCCGTGTGTGGGTGGTGCTGCAATTAAGAAAATACAATTCACCATACTCGGAGACCCGCGCCAGCATCAGGCAGTGACCATCAAGATAATTCATACAGCCGGGCAACAGAAACTCCCGTGTGATGGCCACAGGCACCGTATCGGAAAGCTCAGCGTTTTTCCCGTTGAGATTAACCCTATAGTTACCGGATATAAAATATCCCACCGCACTGCTGAAAAATGCCCTCACCGAACTTGATGTAAAACTGTTGCTGCCGGTCACGGGGATATTAAAAGGTGATGTGCGCACATCACCGCGATTTCCGGGAGACACCACGGCCGTCATCCAAGGCAGAGCGCGCCGGTAGGCGTAGTAAGCAGGCATGAATGCCGTGAACTTACCGCAGTCCATAATGGCATTCATCTCCCGAATAACCCCTGCTGGCAGCTGCGGGTTGGATCCCTGTCCAAGAAACTCAGTATCCATAAGGAGATTCATTTCCGGATCGGTGAGAATACGGTCCAGTTTTGCAATGCGCTGCTCTACATTCCCTTTAGTCTTCATGATGAAGATGTTTTCCACCCACTTTGCGTAATGCTGCGTTTCTGCGGGAGTCCACTGGCGGCGAATCGGCCACGCGCCGGAAGAGGAGCGTATGCTTGGGGGATTTGGGTCTGACGCAAGGGCAGAAAGTGTCGCCAAAAGCAAGGAGAGCAGTATTGTCAATCTAACAAAGCAGGCATTTGTAAACATAAAGCGCCTTTTTGAGTTGTACTTCGTCACTGCGTCAACATTACGCGCATATTCTACTTGCCGATGCAGAAGGAAGCAAAAATTCGATCGAGAACCTCTTCGGGTGTGGTTTCGCCGGTGATTTCGCCGATGGCGTGCAGGGCTTCGCGCAGGTCCACGGCAAGAAATTCTGGAGACATCATTTGGTTTTGAAGAAGATGTTCAAGGGATGTTGCTGCACGTTGCATACTATCTTTTTGGTGTGCTCGAAACAACATGGTGGCATCGGCAGAATATGCAGCATCACCCAAGCTCAGTGTTGCCAGGGTATGTTCCAGTTCATGGACTCCCACCCCTGTCTTTGCGGAAACGTCACAGATCGCCGCCCATTTCACAGTGCAAAGATCGCCTGAGTCCATGCCGTCCATCAAGTCAATCTTGTTCCGCACCAGCACCACGGGTGTTTCCATTTGCTGCAGTTCTTCAGCAAGGGCTCTGTCTTCCTGCGTGCAAGGCGCTGATGCATCCACCACAAACAGTATCATGCCCGCCTGTTTTGCGGCACTACGGGCGCGTTCCACGCCGATAACCTCCACCTCATCTGTTGCATGTCTCATTCCTGCGGTATCAATGAGGCGGGCGGGGATGCCTTCGAGGGTGATGGTTTCTTCGAGGCGATCGCGGGTTGTGCCGGGCTGGGCGGACACAATGGCGCGTGCATCCCGCAACAGGGCGTTGAACAAACTAGACTTTCCCACATTTGGTTTGCCAACAATAGCAAGCGACACTCCTTCACGGTAGAGAATGCCTGTGTCGGCAGTCTTTACGAGATCACGCATCTGCTTTTGGGCAGCCTGCAGCCTGCTCAACAGCGCCGCGTCCACGAGTTCAGGCAAATCCTCTTCAGGGAAATCCACTGCGGCCTCAATACGTGCCAGCGCATCGGCCAAGGTATCGCGCAGTTCGTTGAGGGCACGGGTTAATGCGCCTCCTGCTACTGTATTCGCGGCATTAAGCGCGGCACGAGTCTGCGCCTGCACCAGATCGATCACCGCTTCGGCGCGACTGAGGTCCAGGCGCCCGTTTACAAAAGCACGCCGTGTAAATTCCCCAGGTTGTGCGAGACGAGCGCCCAGTGCCAGAGTCTCTTCAAGAATAGTGCGCAAAGGCGCCATCCCGCCATGCGCATTTATTTCAACCACATCTTCTGCTGTGTAGCTGTGAGGGGCGCGCATGACATGGAGCAATACCTCATCAAGGGTCCGCCCGTTTCTATCGCAAACATGTCCATGAAAAACCCGCTGCTTTCCCTGCTGAATATCCCGGCCACGGGACGATGCAAACATCTTGGCGGCAATCGTGATGGCATTTGCGCCACTCAAACGAACAATCCCCACGCCGCCTTCGCCCGGCGGCGTGGAGATTGCAGTTATCGTATCTTCGTTGTTGAAATTATCAAGCATCAGTCATTCGCGGCGTCGGCATCGCGGTTACGATCACGATTACCGCGATCACGTCGGTTTCCACCGCCGCCCCGTCCGCCGACAGGATTGATGACAATGCTTCTGAACAGAGAATCGCCAAGGCTATAGGTGCGCACCTGCGGGTCGGGTTCAAGGGTAAGATGCACAATGCGACGTTCCTGTGGGCTGAGCGGTTTCAGCCGCACATTGCGTCCCGAGTCTTTAGCGCGCCTTGCCATGCTTCTTGCCATGTCAGCCAGCGTGTCATGTCGTCGGTCCACATAACCTCCCACATCCACAATAACGCGCTCGGTGTTGTCTCCCGCTTCATTCTGGGCAATCATACGGTTGACCAGGTACTGAATGGCATGAAGAGTTACGCCCCGCTTACCAATAAGGATACCACCGTCTTCTTCACTGTCAATGGCCAGCCGTGCGCTGCCGTCGGATGCGCGGGCAAAAGAAACTTCTCCGCCCAATTCCATGAGCCCAAGCACTTCGCTGAGCATGGCGGCGGCTTCCTTGCCCTGATCATCCGTGATGGTTTCAAACTCTTCATCCTGCCTTGCATTCGGTGGCAGTTCATTGTTTACATTATCGTCAACATCATCAACATTATTTTCAAAGTTTTCCGCACGGCGCAACGCTTCGCTGGCTTCGTCGGTCACGGATCCGCTTTTCTTACCTACTACGGGAGATGCCTTATGCGCATTGCCCTGCTTGTGCGAACGCTGTCCAGACCCACGGTTGTCAGCGTTACCCCTGTTGTCATTCCGGTTATCCTGCCCGCCTCTACCCGGGCGTTTTTTCTTCTTTTTCCGGCGCTGTCCTTCATCCCTGTCGCCTTGGGTTGAGTCGTCATTACGCTGCCTGCCACCATCGCCTGCACCACCGCCCTCCTGCTGCTTTTGCTGTCCCTGGCGGCGTCCACCTTGCTGCTGACGCTGTCCGCGATTGTCTTCTCTTCGGGGTTGTCGCTCCTGCCGATTACCGCCACGCCGGTCATTGCCTCCCTGCCTGTTACCGCCACGCTGCGGCTGCTCCTCAGCACGTTCCGCAGTCAGTCGGACACGCACGGGCCGTGATCCAATCCCCAAGAATCCCTTGCTTCCTTCGTCTATGACATCAATCTTTTCGATGTCATGCATATCCACACCAAGTTGTTTGAGACCATTTTGAATGGCCTCTTCACGGGTTTTTCCCGAACTTTCTATCACTTTCATTGTTCAATTTCTCCTGTTTAGATGCCGCGTATTCACGCTGGCATCACGGGGTCATACCCCTGCCCGGGAAATCACTGCCGATCCTTTGGGTCTTTACGTTTCCGGCTGCGTTGCTTCTGTTTGCGGATTTCCTTGTTCATTTCACGCTGCCTGGAACGTGCCACATCATAGAAATGGCGTGGTTTCGCGGGCTTTTTTCGTTTTACGGGTTCGACATCAACGTCCACCCCTTGGATAATTCGGTTTTGGGCGATGCCCAAAAGGGTGCTGACCAGAATATACAGGTTCAGCCCTGAAGCCATGTTGTAGGTGATGACAGCAAAGAAGACGGGCATGAATGTCATCAACATTTTCTGCTGCTGATTCTGCGCGGGTCCGGACATGGGCATCATCTTCTGGCTGACCACCATGGCCGCCGCCATCAAAATGGGCAACAGATTCAGGCTTTCAAGTGGCAGGTCGGTAAAGGGAAGCGGAATTTTAAAGGGCAACATCATCAGCCGGTCCGGCTCGGACAAATCCTGTATCCACAGCATGAAGGGCGCACGACGCAATTCGAATGCGCTCCACAACATGCGATACAGGGCGATGAACACGGGCATCTGCAGCAGCATGGGCAAGCAACCGCCCAGGGGACTGACCCCCCGCTCGCGGTACATTTCCATCATTTTCTTCTGCAGTTCCTGCTGGTCATCGCCATATTCCGCTTTCAACTTTTCCATTTCCGGCGCAAGTTTCGACATTTTCCGCATGCTCAACATGCTTTTCCAAGTCAGTGGGAACATGACTGTGCGCACGATGAGGGTTAGGAAAATGATGGCAAGGCCGTAGTTGGCAATCACGTTATCATGGAACCAGATGAGAACGGTCAGCAACAGTTTCGCAAACCAGTCCATGAACGTAAACGAAGTGAAGAAGGCCAGCACCGTCTCCAGTGAGGGCCATGCTTCCCGAAGCGCCTTGCGTCCGCGCGGCCCCATGTAGGCCTGGTAATCATACGCGACGGTATCCCCTGGCGCCACTTCCGCGCGGGGCGCGCCAATGCCCAGCCGGAACATGTCCTGCGTACCATAAAACCACACATCAGCAGACTCAAATTCGGGCTTGAGCGCCACAGCGAAATAGGCGCTGCATATTGCCGCCCATTCGGGGTCCAGGATACGTTCGCCGTATGTTGCACCCGGCTGGGGCAATGACAACTTCGAGGTGGCTTTATAGGTGTTGGCATTTCCCTTGCGCCAGACGATACTCTGTCCGGCGCCCTTCTTCAGGTCGCCTGAAGCGACATTTGGCCCCCAGTACAGCGAAAAGGCGGGTTCTTTGCGGTCGAGTCCCAGCAAACGCGCCGCGTCAGAAAGGTTGGTGTAAGCGATGCGCACTGCTGCAACATGCGCACCCTCTTCGAGGGTAAAAGTCTTGGCAAGACGCACGTATCCGGGCACTTCAATCTGAAATGTAACAGACTGCCCATCCAACGCTCCTATAACATCCCACCGTCGGTAGTTGAGTTTATCCCCCAGCACCTCATCCCCAAAAAACAGCCCAAAAGGATAAACGGCATCTGCATCTTCCAGAGTAGACGTCTGCGGCACCAACTGTATCGAATTTACGCCCTCTTCGCCCAACAGCACGGTTGCCTGTTTCAGGCGTGCACCCACGCGGGTAAAAACCAGTTCCAGTCTACTGTTAGCCAATAGAACTTCGTCTTCAGCGGGGTTTGTCAGCGGCGGCGCCACAGGGGGCAACACAATTTCCCCAATTGGCATTTCTTCCGTCTCAGGCGTAACAACAGGCGAGGACAATCCGGTTGCCGCAGCATCCCAACTCTCGCCCTCAGTAGCAACAGTTGAAGGCGTCGGATCAGCCTGCTGTTGCGGCGGCTTTGCAGGCAAAAAGAAGTACGTCCACCCGATTACCAGCACGGTCATCAACAAAATGGCTAACAGTTGATTCCGTTGCAGTTCCTTATCACGATTATCATTTAACAAATACTATTTCTCCCACCCCGTTTCCGGAGCTGGACAGGTGCAATCGCCATCGCAACTAGCTGCCGTGCCCGCTGGCTTCACAACTGCAGACTTTGCTGGCGGCACAGGATCATAGCCACCTTTGCAAAAAGGCTGGCACCTCAGTAGGCGCCATCCCGCCAAGCCAACGCCTTTGATTGCTCCGTGCAGTTTAATTGCCTCCACGGCATACTGGGAACAGGATGGCTCGAAACGGCAGTGACGACCCAGCAAAGGCGACAGCCAACGCTGATAACAACGGATACATCCTATCAGCAGGTTACTCATCATGACTGAGATGTTTCCCAAGCAAGCGTTCAAGTTCGCACGCACAGGCGTTTCCATCCAGCATGGCACTGGCCATTCTTGCCACGACCACCAACTGCAATCCCGGGGTAAGGCGGTGCCGGTTCAAACGGAAAAACTCGCGAATATGGCGTTTAACCCGGTTCCGCACCACAGCGCCACCCACTTTGCGCGATACTACCAGTCCCAACCGGCGCTCTCCTGCCGCTTCGATCAAGACATAACATACAAACAAGCGACTCCACCGTTTTTCGCCCTGTGAAAATACACGCTGGAATTCAGTTTTTTCAGTAATCCGCGCAACACGGGGCAAAGTAAACCGTTGGGGTAAACTGCTCATTACCTCGCAAACATGGAATCGGAGACAGTGAGGCGCTTACGGCCCTTCTGTCGTCTTGCCGTAATAACTTTGCGACCGCCAACAGTCGCCATACGTGCGCGGAAACCATGGGTCCGAATACGCTTCGTATTCGATGGTTGATACGTTCTTTTCACAACATTCTCCTTAAAAATTTAGTCGAATCAACATTATGGGACATAATTGGGAACGCTGTCGGAGCGCATCGGACAGCGCAGGGAATTGCCCCGGAACAAGGCACACCACCCCCGGATGCTCCGGAAAGACAAGGACGACACAATCTACGTTCCCCGTCCAGTGTGCGGAAATTGTACAGGTTGCCAGCCGTAAAAGTCAAAAAATTGACGGCCTATTTGATGACATGCCGTTGAGAACACTAAAGCGATAAAAAACAAGCGTTGTATATTTCCTTAACCAAAACCCTGTACTGAGAAAAAATGACACGAAAAACTGGAAAATCCCCCCTTGAAAATGATATATCTGTGTTGAGGGTTCCAAACTATTTGAGGCCATTTTCAATATTGTTGTGGAATATCCTTCTTGTTTTTCGGGATTTTCCGAAAAATTGCAATATGGGGCGCTGTGGTTCACGAAAGAGTGCGCCTCTTCATTAACGTAAACTTTTTACTCAATCAGACGGTGGGCATCGCCCACGTTAGAGGCATCATTTATCATGCTTGACGCATTATTGTATCCCAAAGCGGTGGCCGTCATTGGCGCATCGCGCAGCCCAGGAAAAGTAGGCTATGCCATTCTTTCCAATTTGGTCGGCAGTGGCTATACGGGAAAAATTATTCCCGTAAATCCCAAAGTAGACGAAGTGCTCGGCTTGCCCTGTTACAAGGACGTGCGCGAAGCGAAGGTTAAAGTTGACCTGTGTATTGTAGTGGTACCGCCTGGGGCGGTAATGTCGGCGCTTGAAAGCGCTGCGGCTGCAGGTGCTCAGGCTATCACGATAATCACGGCTGGGTTTAAGGAAGTGGGCGCAGAGGGCGCTGCCCGTGAGAAGGAAATTGCGGCTTATTGCCGTAAGCAGGGAATGCGTTTATTGGGGCCAAATTGCCTGGGGCTAATCAACACAGCCAATAACATGAATGCCTCCTTCGCGGCGCAAATGCCCAAGCCGGGCAATATATCCGTACTGTCCCAGTCTGGTGCTTTATGTACCGCCATTCTCGACTGGTCGGAAGGACGCGGCGTAGGTCTTGCAAAGTTGCTTAGCATTGGCAATAAAGCCGATTTGTGCGAAACTGATTTATTACAGGCGCTTGCAAAAGATGACCAGACCAAAGTAATCGCAGCGTATCTGGAAAGCATTACCAGCGGCCCTGAATTTATCCGCGTAGCGGAAGAAGTATCCCGTGAAAAGCCTGTGGTAATTTTGAAGGCAGGCACCACTGCCGCAGGCGGCAAGGCGGCCTCTTCCCATACGGGCAGTCTCGCAGGTGCTGATATTGCTTATGGCGCTGCGTTCAAGCGCGCTGGCATAGTGCGCTCTGATAACTTTGAGTCTCTTTTTGATTTTGCCACGGCGCTTTCAATGCAGCCGCTGCCCAAGGGAAACCGGGTCGCCGTAATCACCAATGCAGGCGGTCCCGGCATTATGGCCGCTGACGCGGTGGAAACCCTGGGCATGAAACTGGATCCCCCCACGCCGGAAATTGCACAGGACATCATGAGTAATCTGCCAGCGGCGGCCAGCGTCGGCAACCCGATAGACGTGCTGGGCGATGCTGGTCCGGAAAAATATGCCATGGCGCTGGAAAAGATATTGGCCGATCCGAAGATAGATGCCGTTGTGGTAATCCTTACACCGCAGGCCATGTCTGATCCCGATGCGACAGCGGACGCCATCATCAATGCCGCGAATGGTGAAAAACCTGTGCTGGCCTGTTTCATGGGTGGTTCACAGGTGCTAAGCGCCCGCGCCAAATTTGTTTCGGCCAATGTGCCGGATTATCCTTCGCCAGAGCGCGCCGTCGGGGCCCTCAAGGCCATGGTGGATTACGCCGCCTGGCTGAACCGTCCGCCACGGGTGGTGGCGCGTTTCCCGGTGAACCGCCACCGCGTTGAACGGGTATTGTCGCGCCAGGCACGTGCTGGCCGCCCAGAGGTGGGCGAAGTGGAAGCCAAAGAGATTCTGCGTGCTTATGACTTTAACGTGCTGCCGGGACAATTGGCCCGCAGCAGTGAAGATGCAGTAGCCGTGGCGGAACGGGTGGGCTATCCTGTAGCCATGAAGATTGTGTCGCCAGACATTTTACACAAATCTGAATTTGGCGGCGTAAAACTGAATCTCGCAAAGCCCTCTGAAGTTCGCGATGCTTATGATCTCATGATGTTGCGCATAGGCCGCAAAGCACCGAATGCCACCCTTCGCGGGGTTTTGGTGGAAAAGATGGGCAAGCCCGGGCGCGAGGTAATTCTAGGCATGCACCGGGACCCACAGTTCGGCCCCATGCTGATGTTCGGTTTGGGCGGTATTTTTGTTGAAGTAATGAAAGATGTAAGTTTCTACCTCGCTCCACTGACGCATAGTGAGGCGCTGCAAATGCTGGAGAGCACTCGGTCCTATGCGCTGTTGCGCGGCGCGCGGGGTGAAGCAGGCGTTGACCTGAACGTCATCGCTGCGGCACTGCAACGTATCAGCCAGTTGGTGACGGATTTTCCGCAGATTGAAGAAATGGATATTAACCCGTTTATTGTAGGCGAGGTTGGTACGCAGCCGGTAGTGGCCGATGCGCGCATGATCCTCGCGGGAGTATAAATTGTTATGACAGAGAAGAGCATCAGTTACAATCCCAATTGGCAGACCGATTACGCCGAAATGGTGGTTACCGCCCATGAGGCTGTCACGCAGATTCAGCCGGGGCAAAGTGTATTTCTGGGGACAGGTTGCGCCACCCCCGTCGAACTGATAAAAGCATTGGTTGCACGCTCACGGGAACTGACCGACATCGAGATTATCCAACTATTGACCCGTGGAGACGCTCCCTACGCCACCAAAGAACTTTCGAACTGTTTTCCCGTCAACAGTTTCTTTATCTCCCAGAACGTTCGAGACATTATCCAGCAGGGATTTGGTGATTATACGCCCATCTTCCTTTCGGATATTCCGCGTCTGTTTAAGTCCGGTAGAATGCCGCTTGATGTCGCGCTGATACACACCACGCCGCCCGACGAGAATGGACTTTGCAGTTTGGGCGTGTCTGTGGACATCGTGAAGAGCGCGGCAGAAAATGCGCGTCTGGTCATCGCTCAGGTGAATCCGCAGATGCCGCGCACGCTGGGCAATTCCACCTTGCACGTTTACGATATTGATTACCTGGTGCCGGTGGATGTTCCTATCATTGAAAACCAGGAACCCGAATCGCGTCCGGGCACGGAAGACATCGGCGAGTTTCTCGGCGGTCTGGTGGAAGACGGCTCAACCGTGCAGTTGGGTATTGGCCGAGTTCCACAGGCGGTTGCCCCGTTCCTCTTGAAGAAAAAGGACATTGGCATTCACACGGAGATGCTGACTGATGTCATCATTGACCTCGTGGAAGCGGGTGTCATCACGGGCGCCTTAAAATCCATGGATCGCGGAAAAATCGTTGCCAGTTTTATTATGGGCAGCAAACGTCTGTACGATTACGTTGACAATAATCCTTTGTTTTCCTTTAACCCTACCGAGTATGTCAACGACCCCTTTATTATTTCCCGCCAGAACAAGATGGTGGCCATCAATGTAGCACTTGAAGTTGATCTCACCGGACAGGTGTGTTCTGACAGTATCGGTTATCAGTTCTACTCAGGCATCGGCGGTCAGTTGGACTTTAACCGCGGTGCGGCCCGCTCCGAAGGCGGCAAAGCAATTATTGCGCTTCATAGCACTGCACACGGCGACAAATCCCGTATTGTAAGCACCCTCACGCCGGGCGCTGGCGTAGTCACTACACGCGGCGATGTGCACTATGTAGTCACCGAATACGGCGTGGCCTATCTGCATGGCAAGAGCATCCAGGAACGGGCGTTGGCGTTGATCAGCATCGCCCATCCGGATTTCCGGGAACAGTTGCTGAAAGACGCGATTCAGAACAAATACATCCGCGCTGAGCTGGCCGATTACAGCGGCAAGATTGTGGTGGGCCCCAAACAAACACGCACCACGTTCCTGCTGAACGATGGCGTGCAGTTGACCATACGTCCCATCCATCCCACCGACGAACCGAAGGTACGCGAACTTTTCCATTCCCTTTCACAGGAGTCCATCTACACACGGTTTATGGCGCGCATGAAATGGGTGCCCCGTAAACAGGTGCAGCAGTTTGTGTACATTGACCACCGCAACGAAGTGTCTATTGTTGCCACTGTGCCCGAGGCGGACGGGGACACCATCGTAGCCATTGGCGGCTACTACCTCGACTTGAGCACCAACCGCGCTGAAGTTGCGTTTGTCGTCATGGACGACTATCAGCAACGGCATATCGGTTCGTTCCTTTTCAAACAACTTGTTACCATTGCCAAGCGGAACGGCATAGCGGGCTTCACTGCGGAAGTTCTCAATGAAAACAAAGCGATGCAGGCGGTCTTCAACAATTCCGGGCTGACGGTTAACAGCAAGTTGCGCGAAGGCGTGTATCATTACGATATGACATTCTGATGGTGATCCACGAAGGGCACTAAGAGCACGAAGAAGAAGCAGAATTGAGATGGCTTGGTTTGCCACCAAGTGTCGCGTTGGCTGCGAAGGAAGCGCCTCGTGATTATTTTTTAATGATCCCGATCCCGATCCCGATTTCGATTTCGATTTCGATTTCGATTTCGATTTCGATCCCGATCCCGATCCCGATCCCGATCCCGATCCCGATCCCGATCCCGATCCCGATTTCGATTTCGATTTGGGTTTGGGTTTGGATTTGGATTTATGATGTGTGCGATGGGTCAAAATCTAAATCGTTTAACGCATTTTTCCGCGAAGTTGTTTTGCGCGCTGTTGTAGTATTGCACCCGGGTGCGGAATGAACGGGCGGATTTATTGCACGCCATGCAAATTCGGAATGAGCAATGCTAAACAGTTACAATTATTCTTCTTCGTGTTCTTCGTGCCCTTCGTGGATCATTATTGCATTCAGGAAATTGTCGTGAAAGTCGTTCATGTATATAAAGATTTTGACCCGCCCATTCACGGCGGCATGGAACGACATATTGCGCTTTTGTGCCACTATCAGAAGCAATGGTGCGATGTGGAGGCGCTGGTCTGTTCGCGGAATCTGCGCACCCGCCACGAGACGATTGGCGGTGTCCCTGTAACTTTTGTGGGCGAATGGGGACGGTTTCAGAGTGCGCCTGCCTCCCCCCTCTTTCCTTTATACATGCGCTGGTGCCATGCTGATGTGATGGTGGTTCACATCCCGAATCCCACGGCAGAACTTGGCTGGCTGATGACACGCCCCAAATCCACGTTGGTCGTGCGGTATCAAAGCGATGTAGTGCGGCAGGCCACTGCCATGCGTTTTTACCGTCCTTTCCAAGAACGTTTTCTCCGACACGCCGATCTGATCCTGCCCACATCACAACAATACATTGATTCATCACCCATGCTGAAACAGTTTAAGGCGAAATGCCACGTAATGCCCCTGGGCATTGTTCCCGAAGAATATGCAGTCTGCAACCCTGAAGCAGTCGAAAAACTTCGTGAACGCTATGGTCACCCCTTTGTGTTCTTCTGCGGGGTGCATCGGTACTACAAGGGACTGCCCTGGCTGGTCCGCGCAGCGACGCAAATCAAGGGGCCGGTTGTGATTGCAGGGGATGGACCCGAGCGGGCGAACATCACGAAACTGGCAGCAGAACTGGGTGTGGATGTTGCCCTCCCCGGTTTTCTTGAAAAGGAAGCGTTGAACGCCCATCTTCATGCCTGTTCGGTATTTGCCTTTCCCTCCGTAGAACGCAGTGAGGCTTTCGGGCTGTCCATGCTCGAAGCGCATGCCTGTGGCAAACCTGTGGTTGCTACCCGCCTGGGCACTGGCGTGGAGTATGTGAATGAAGACGGCAAGACTGGCTTGAACGTGCCACCGAAAAACGCAGAGGCCTTTGCGGCGGCAGTTAATGAGTTACTGGATGACATCACGCTTCGCGAAACCATGGGTACGTACGCGCAGGGGCGGGTACGGGCACAGTTTAATGCGAAAAGCCTGGCGCGTATGGAATTTGATCTTTACCAAAAAGCACTGGAAACAAAAAAGGGGGACAAGAATGTCCCCCCTCCATGCAACAGGTAAAATGATGGGTTTCGATTATTTTTTTCTTCTGCGGCCCAATTCCGGAATCAGTGCTTTTGCCTTTTCAAGGGCTTCCTTGTCTTCGGGAGATGATCCCAGTTTCTCGGCAATGGCGATGGCCGCCGCCACGGCTTCCGCTTTGACGGCTTCATCGGCAACCTGTTCCACCACCATGTTCAACGCGGCAGCATGCCCGATATTCGCCAGTCCGCTCAGTATCAGTTTTTTCTCGTTAGCGTTGCTGGCCTGGGCCATCAACGCAGCGTACTGCTGGCAAAGATTCCCTGGCGTATCCTGTCCCGGTGCGAGCAGGCGCACGGCGCCACGAAGGGCGGCCATCTTGACCGTGTCGCCAGGTGGTGTTTGCACCCATGTCAGCAGCGTCGGCAGGGCGACATCGGTGGGCCAGTCGCAAATTGCTTTGACTGCAGTGTCTTTCAGTTCGCCTTCACCCGACAGGGCAATGGGAAGCACCACATCAAAGGCTTTCGGGCTTCCCGTGGCACTGAGTATACGCATCACGGCCAGTTTGGACGGACCTTCACCGGCAGCAAAGGCGTTGGAAAGGGCGTCCACAAGGACCTCTGGAACCGTGGGGTCTTCTTTGGAAGCGCCCTTTTCACGCACGCAAAGAAGTTTGATGGCTTCTTCTGCGGCGGCCATCTCGTTGTTAGAACGGGGCGCAAGCAGGAGTTCGATCAAACCGGGAAGTTGCGGGCTTCCCACATATTCTTTTGCACCTTTGAGCGCGGCAAGACGCACCCCGGCATCAGCATCCTGCTGCGCCACCTGCATCAACAACTCTGCGGGCACGGGCAAAGCGCCCTGGCTGACAAGTTCCACGGCGGTGAGACGAATCTGTGCGTCACCGCTTTTGAACATACCCATGATGGCTTCATCGCCCGCTTTGCCTGGGAAATAACTGATGCCTTCACGGGCCGCTTCGGCCAGTTCCTGATCACCTGAAGACAACAACATTGACAACACGGGAAGCACGGGCTCATGTTCCAAGCGCACTGCGGTGCGAATGGCAGCTACACGCACTGGCAGGGTTCCCGATCCGACTTCGGCAAGAACCGCTTTTCCAACGGGGCGGTAGCCAAGTTCTCCCAGCACCTGAAGCACCTGAATTTTCCGGTCGTCTACCAGGGACGGCAGTATATCCGCCAAGGCGTTTGCCGTCCTGTTGGGTTCTTCCATTTCCAAAACAGTGCGTAGCACCGCAGTTAAAAACACAGGATTGTCGCCCTGCAATGCTTCAAGAATCAGAGGAAGCCCATCCTGTGGTGTACGCGCCAATACGGCTCCGCGCAAGGCGGCGGCCCGGATGTGAACCGGCAGTGCTTCCACCCCGTATACAACATCATACAGGGGAGCTGCATCTGCGGACGCACCGTTTTCCAGAATAACTTCCGCAGCGAAAAACAGGCCATCACCCAGGGCTTGTGCGATGGCATAGGAAAGGTCAGGCTGTGCGATGGCTGTTTTCAGGGCTTCCACCCCTTCAGGCGCGGCGATACGACCGAGAGCACGGGCGGCGGCTTCAATGATTACAGCGTCCCCGTCCTGAAGAAGGGGAATAAGTTCGGATACGGCGGCGATGTCACGACGAACGCCCAGCGAAGC
The DNA here is from genome assembly GCA_964493075.1 of uncultured Nitrospirales bacterium. Taxonomy (GTDB): domain Bacteria; phylum Hydrogenedentota; class Hydrogenedentia; order Hydrogenedentales; family CAITNO01; genus SLFT01. The sequence goes on from CAZBNU010000036.1 coordinate 26,111, forward strand.
CACTATGCCGGACTTCAATTTTCCGGATGTGGTCTGCAACGCCCGGCGCAGTGCAGCGCCCGCTTCGTCAGACTTCATGGGTTCCAAGGCGTAGCGCGCCATGTGGGAAAGTTCCTCATCGGCCAGCAGCGGTTCCAAGACGGGCACCGCATTGACATCCCCGGAGACAGAGATGAGCCGGCATGCCTCCACTTTATCTTCCCGCGACGCATCCGATTGTAACACTTCAATGGGATTTATTTCGGCGGCAGCAGCAAGGGCAATGCCGAAGACCATTACAACAAACATAAACGACTTAAACATGGTGTACTGTATTCCTTTCCATCTGCATCGGATGCAGTTTATAACGTCCACGGCGCACGTTCTGCACGCGCCAGAAAATGGTTGGCTTCATCGTCATTCACAAAGGTTTCTGTTTTGGGATCGAACTCAAGGTCGCGTTCGAGCCACATGCAGACATTGGCGGCGTGGACCGTACACATGGAGTGGTGCATGACCCGGGGGTTGGCCACGGGTTCCTGGCGGGACTTGACACAATCCAGGAAATTGCGCATGTGGTCCAGCGAACGTCCGGTGCGCGCCTTATACTCGCCTACCACCTCTTTGAATTCCTTGAGCAGTTCCGGCGAGGAGACATCTGGCTGACTATAGCCGTCTGCAGCAGCGACCCAGCCACGTTCTCCCTCAAAAAGCTCGCCACAGGAGCCATACCAGTACTGGTCGCCCCGGGAGAAGATCAACTGCTGTCCCGTTTCAAAATGGCAGACCATGCCATCCCCGCTGTCATTGTCCACATATTCATATTTAATGGGAGACGTTTCACCCATGCCGATCCCCATCTGGGCCTGGGCAAAGGTGTGCGCGCCCCACTCACCGATGCAACTGGTGTGAAAGTCATAATCGCCCCGCCAGCCGCCACGCACATATTCGGCGTTATAGGGACGCCACGGGCACGGCCCCAGCCAAGCATCCCAATCCACCTCTTCTTTGGGCGGTTCGGGCTGTGCTTCCTTCCATTTGCGCGGCATCTTTGCGGCGTCCCACGGCGCCAGATGGGCATAGGCCTTGTCCACCTTTCCCAGACGTCCCGTAAGCGCCATCTCGATGCAGAACACATGATTCGGTTCACTGAGCCGCTGGGTGCCGGTCTGATATACGCGACCATAGGTAGCCGCAGTTTCCACCACCTTCCTGCCTTCGGCAACCGTCATGCAGGAGGGTTTCTCAGTGTACACATCCTTGCCGGCACGCATGGCGCGGACAGAGGCCTGGGCATGCCAGCGGTCACCCGTGGCAATCAACACGGCATCAATATCCGGGCGTTCCTCAAAAAATTCGCGCATATCCGAATACATCGCACAATCGGTGTTGCTGTAGAACTCATCCACGAATGCTTTTATTTTGTGACGCTGCTTCTTCTGAATGTCGCAGATGGCCAGGAACTGGACATCCTGGTTGCGAATCATCCATTGCAGGTCGTGAAAGCCACGACCCTGAATACCAATACCTGCGACCGTGATCCGTTCCGAGGGCGCCACGGCGCCGCCCTTGCCCAACACCGACGCGGGCACAATCATCGGGGCAACAGCTACGGCCGCCGTGCGCGATAAAAACTCACGGCGATTCATCTTCATACTCATAGGATACTTCCTTTCAGCGCATCTAAACTTTGGGTGTTCTTTTGGGGCAACAACACTGTCGCCCATACGACTCATCCGTAAAAGGATATTGTGAACCCATCCGGCCTGTCAGTTCAAGGAAGAACGAGGACAATCCATCAGGACTGTTCGCGGACAGGAAGATCCTGATGATCGGCTGCTGCACGAACGTATGCGCCTCGCCATCATGAGTGCCCTGGCGGTTAACC
>CAZBNU010000037.1:0-1645 GCA_964493075.1 uncultured Nitrospirales bacterium
TCCGTTCCAGCGTCCAGTGTTCAATGAGTCCGCTGGCTGCAGCAGGCACGGGTGTCACTTCAATGGGCATGGTAGGGGCTACCCGGATGCGGATGCGGTTGATATTGCGTGGTATATATTCGGCCCGTAGCAATGCGGCGGCATTATCACCGGTTCGTGACGATGTAAGGCGCAGGCGTCCTTCAAGAACATTTCCAGCCAGGTTCAGCGGGTTGAACGTTTCCGAGGCGGTATAGGCTGCCGGGAACGAGGAGAACGCGATGGTGAAGCCTGGCGTTATTTCGGTATCCTGCCGCTTCAGTGTTGCCCAGCGCAACAGGTAGTTTGCTTCCAGACGGTCCACTATCAGGGAGATGATGCGCGGCAGTTCTTCGGCAGCGCCCACGGGCAGATACACGCCACCGGTGCGCACGGCCAGGTCAAGCATCATGGTGGCGCCGTCGAGGTCGCTCAGAAATCCCACCGTGTGGATTTTTATGTGACGCTTCGTTGCCACGTTCACGACACGGTCTACGGTTTCCGTACTGGAGGTGTCGCCGGAACCAGCGAGCAAAAGGATGAACCGCTCTTCATCGTTTACGTTATCCTGATCAAAACGCAGGGCTGCCTGTCGCAGCGTGTCCAGCATACGTGAACCGGAGGAGAACGAACCGATCCTGGTTGAACGTATGTTGTTGATTTGATCCGCCACGTAACTGTGGTCCAGGGTAAAGGGAGACACGCGCACAGGATCAAGGTCGTCGCGATAATACAAGGTCGCGCCCACAAGCCCTTCTGTCGGCAATCCGGCCAGGAACAGCTCTGTGGCGGCATATTCCATGTTGTCCATCGCTTCTGGACGCAGGCGCATGCCGATGGAATAATCCAGCACCATTTCAGCGCGCAGCTGCCGCACCGCGCCACGGTGCAGCACCGGTTGCACGAGGGCAGATACATTTTCGCCGTTTTCAAAAGCGCCTGCCGTCAATTGGGCGGGCTCTGCCACAAATCCGTTGCCGTCCGGGTCGGTTAGCCCGAATGCAAAATCAACAAGATAGGGAGAAGCGTACAGTGTCTTTGGCGCATCAATGCGCAGTTCCCCCGAGGTGTCCGGTCCGTCGGCGTCCTGTAACGCTTTTACCACCACCGGGCGGGGCGCCACCAGCGGGGAATCCGCCTGAAACACGATGTAGCCTTCATGGCTGCCCTCTTCGAGCCGGTTTCGTTTAATGCTCACCAGTACCTGGCGTTTGTCGTAGGACGTGACCGGTTGTGCAAGCACGGGATCAATGGTGGTGGTTGGTGCGGCGCTGCTGACCTCAACCGGCAACACTTCAATCCAGTTTGCTGAAGGATTGGCGCTAATGGTAAGTGACTCGAATTCCGCATTGCCGTTCCACACCTCGAGCAGCATGGGACGTTCGTTGAGACCAAAGTCCAGGGATTGATTTGAGGTCACGATGGCCTGATAGGGCTGAAAAACAAACACATGGAGCACCTGCGGAACAAATCCGGCCGCTTCAAATAGCACCTGGCCCTCATGGTAGCCGCCTGTGAGGATTGAACGCTTGGCGCCGATAACCAGCGTGGCAGCAGCGTTATAACCGTCAAGGGTAATTGCAGTGCGGCTGATGTCGATCCACGAACTGTCCGGCGTGGCAAACAC
>CAZBNU010000037.1:1745-5869 GCA_964493075.1 uncultured Nitrospirales bacterium
GGCAAGGAGAGCAGTCCCTGCGATTACACGGATACAACGCATCATGGCGATTCCTTATCGAAGTGAAACAACAATTTTCTGGTTAACAGCCGGAAAGTCCTGCTAGTTTTCTAGGTTCAGCGTCTGTCCTTCCGTATACAACGAATTATCTATAAAGAACGTGGTAAAAGGCTCGTTGGCAACCCCATCAAAAGAGAGGCGAACCAGCGGGCCGAATGCCGCGAAGGGTGCATAATCCGTGGTAGTGGCGCTTTCCATAATCACCCAGGTGCCGCCTTCTTCCTCGGTTTGGGTCAGATTCCACGCGCCCAGCAGACCGTCGTCAGCGGTATCCACAAGGGATGCTGTGAATTGCTGATTGCTTTGTATCCAGCAGGCTATCTTGCGTATGCCGCGGGGCATGTAGTTTGCACGCAGAAATACGGTGGTGCGCTCTGTGGTGTCAGACTGCACCAATGTCAGTCTGCCCGCCAGCGGATCGCCTGTGAAATCGGTGGCGCGAAATGCCGATAATGCGGTGTGCGATGCGTTGGAGGAGCCGAAGGCTACAGTGAGGTTGGGGTAAACGGCGCTGCTGTCCCGGCGCAGACTGGCCCACCGGACAACATACTGCCCCTGCAGGTCCTCAACAATGCGTTCAAAGGCCGGTTGCAGGTCTTCTATCTTTTGGGCGGAAATGTAACGTCCGCTTGTGAGAGAGGCCAGTGAAAGGAGCGGCCCGGAGTCTATTGTTTCGCCGAAGCCCACAACAATTATCTGCACACGGCGCGCCAAAGCCTCGGCGACCACCTGCGATGCGAAAGATGTGCTGGAGGTATCTGCGCCATTGGAGAACAGCACGACGTAACGCGAATCTTCTGCATCTACCGATACATCGCCGAAACGCTGGATGGCGGACAGGAGCGCATCATACATGCGTGCGCCGGATGCGAAGCCGCGCACATAGGTGCTTTGAATTTCACTGATGGCGGTAGCAGTTTCCTGTTTATCCACATTGAAGGGGATTACCAGATTGGACTCCTGATCGTCCCGGTGAAATTCACTGACACCAACCAAAGCATCCGCGTTGAGGCTGTTCAGCAAAATCTCCGTGGCGGCGTATTCCATTTCCGCAATGCCTCCTTCCACCTGTTGCATGGCAATGCTGTAGTCCAGCACCATTTCAAGCCATAACTGACGTGCTGCGCCGCGTTTCATGGCCAGCCCGTGAATGTCGCCTATCTGGGTGGCATCCTCCCGGGCGCTGATGGCGAACTGGTTCGGTTCTGCTACCACAGCACGGTCATCCTTGTCCCGTAGCGCAAAGGCAAATTCCACCAGATAGGGCGTGCTGTAGGTGACCACGGGGTTGACCATACTGAGCCCGCCCACCGGGGCTACCGATTCGTTGTAAACGGAGACTTTGATGATTCTGGGCTTGACGCCCGGCGCTGTCAGCCGTATTTCCCCCTCGTGGGTGCCGACCGTGCCAAGCAGGCTGCGGTCAATCTGCACCACAATTTCCTGTTTGTCAAAGGAAACGCCTTCTGGGGCGCCGCTCTTTACCTGGTCCGGCGCCACCTGTATCCACGGGTTGCTTGTACGGACGGTAATGGTGAGTTCCGCAATCTCAGGGTTCGTGTTCCATACGGAAATCGGCCAGGGCGCCTGGTTGCGCTCAAAATTAAGGGAGGAGTTGCTTGTGTCAATGGCATCTACATCGCACCCGGAAAGGACAAACGCCACTGTAAGCAGAAAGGAAAGCATGCCAACGTACCGCAAAAGTTTCATAAGTCAGGGTCTCCTGTTTTGGGTATCTGGATACCGTTGTGCATAAACACCCGTATTGTTGTTATTATACACGACAATTCCCGTTGCAGACGGGTTGCCTTCAATTTCCTGAAAACACTATATACTATTATACACGCAAGCAAAGTGTCTGTTACCAGTTATGAGACTTATGGGACGGAGTGCTTCTTCGGCAGAAGACCGGTGATCATAAACTGAAATCGGAAGTTACTGGTATGGGTGTTGCGCGTAACCCAGTTTACCTCCACAACCTGGAACAACTATGAATGATAAGCAAAAAATGGGGACTGCCCTCGGCGAACATAAGTGCTACAAATTGCATGTTAGACCTGATGCGCCAGGGCTGTCCCCGCTTTTTTGCGGCTTTGACACACACGCCCGAAAAAATTGGGGACAGTTCCGTCGCCAGGTCCTTATTGCAACAAAACGATATTGTATGAAATCAGGCACCTATTATTCCCTCCATCAATATGTGGAATTGCGACGGGAACAGTCCCCATTTTTTCTTCACCATGCTTCCCATAATTCCCATGAAACCAACGTCAAATCACCATTGAAAGCCGATAACCCATAATGAGCCTCGTTCGTCTGGAAAATGTCAGCAAGTTATTCTCGGGAGAACCTGTTCTCTCCGAGGTGAACCTGCGCATCGAGGAGGGGGAGCGCATTGCCCTGATTGGCCGCAACGGCACGGGCAAGACCACCCTGTTCCGTCTGATCGTGGGGGATACCGAGCCGGACGGCGGGGTGATTGAGTGCATGCGCCGGGCGCGGATTATCTACCTGGAACAGATACCGCAGGCAACGCCGGGCACGACGGTTATGGAGATTGCCCTGACGCCTTTCGCGGAACTGTTGCAGATGGAAGAGCAACTCCATGCGCTGGAACTAAAGATGGCGGACGGCAGTGAGGCGGCGCTGGCGGCGTATGGGGAATACCAGCATGAATTCACCCTGAAGGGCGGCTACGAATTCCGTACGCGGGTGCGTCAGATTCTGGGCGGGCTGGGGTTCAGCAACGAATCCTTCGATTTGCCCTTTGAAGCGTTGAGCGGCGGCTGGCGTGCACGGCTCATGCTGTCCTTGTCCCTGTTGCAGGAAGCAGACCTGTTGCTGTTGGACGAACCGGAGAACCATCTGGATATGGATGCCCGGGAATGGTTAGAAGAGCACATCCAGTCCCGTCCGGAGGCTGTCGTGCTCATCTCCCATGACCGGCGTATGGTGAATGTGCTGGCGAAACGCATCCTCGAAGTGGAGCGCGGCGTGGTCACCAGTTACACGGGCAATTACGATGCGTGGCTGAAAGAAAAGGCGCTGCGACGGGAACAGCAGCAGAAGGCCTTTGACCGGCAGGATGCCTTCATCAAGAAGGAGCAGGCGTGGATAGACCGGTTCCGGTATAAGAACACCAAGGCGAGCCTGGCGCAAAGCCGGCTGAAACGCCTGGAGAAACTGGAACTGGTGGATGCGCCGGAATCGGATATGGCCGCCGTCACGTTCAAGATGGGCAAGGTCGTGCGCACCGGTGAAACGGTGGTGGATGCCCGCGACCTGTCCATGGCCTATGACCATACCCTGTATGCGGACTTGTCCTTGTCGCTCCATCGCGGGGAACGGCTGGGCATTATCGGCCCGAATGGTTCCGGCAAGACGACCCTGCTGCGGCAATTGGCGGGCAGGCACAAAGGCAATGGGGGAGAGGTGCGGCTGGGCCACAATGTGAAGCACGCCTTTTATGACCAGCACCAGCAGGAACTGCATCACGGTAATGATCTGTTGACGGAGATGCAGGCGTACCGTCCAGACTGGACGGCGCTGGAATGCCGTAATTACCTCGCGCAATTCCTGTTCCGCGGTGACGATGTGTTCAAGCCCATAGCCGTACTCAGTGGCGGGGAACGGAGCCGTCTTGCCCTCGCCAAACTCATCGCTTCTGATGCGAACCTGCTGTTTCTCGACGAACCAACGAACCACCTCGACATGGCATCCCGGGAAGCCCTCGAAGCGAGCCTGGACGACTTCCCCGGCGCCATCCTCGTCGTCAGCCACGACCGCACCCTGATAGACCGGCTGGTGGAGCGGCTGCTCATCATCGAAAACGGCAGGGCACACCTGTTCCCGGGTAATTTCTCCGAATATCGCCGTTGGAAACGGGAAAATCCGGAATACGCCACAGATTCCAGTGACGATACCGCTTCGGAAACCAAAAAGAAGAACCTGGAAGAGCGGGAACAGAAAAAAGCACAGGAACGGGAAGCACGTCGGGGGCAACGCCAAGTTGAACAACTGGAAGCCGCAATAGCGAAACTGGAAGCGGAAATCAAGGAAGTACA
>CAZBNU010000037.1:5969-27608 GCA_964493075.1 uncultured Nitrospirales bacterium
TTGAACAACTGGAAGCCGCAATAGCGAAACTGGAAGCGGAAATCAAGGAAGTACACGGCCACTTCGCCACCCTCGACCCCACCGACTACGAACGCGGCAAGGAACTCACCGGGAAATACGAATCCTTGCAGGAAGAATTGAACGGTCTCTACGAACAGTGGGCGGAACTCGCGGACGGTTGAGTTGTCCGCAGATTACACAGATTTTCGCAGGGGATTAGAATGTTCGATGTCTACTGGTTTGCGTTGAACTTTCGCTCCAATAAGACGTCCGGATAACGCTTCACGCTCACGAACACCGGCCAGATATTTGCGTATATCGCCGCCTGCATCAGCCAATAGTTTTTCACGGGTAGAATAGAGTTCTTCAAGGATAGGGTTAGGTGTCATTGCTGTAACTCCCTAAAAATTCTGCCGGAGTGTAAATTAAAAGACCGGGATAGCCAAGTTCGTTTAACGCACGGTAAACCCCGGGCAACATGTGGGCATTCGCAATGTGGCGACAGTTCTGTGTCAGAAGAAATTGTGCGCCGCCTACTGCTGCTGAAGCTACATGCAAGGCGTCCAATCGCGCTTTTTCAGGTATTAACATGCGCACGACCAGTTCGTCCGCAACAGCCTCGACATTTTCGTCTGTCGGGATCAGAGGAATTCCAGCAAGTAGTTTCAACCGGGCCGCTGCGGCATCGGGATCGCCTTGCGCTGCTTCATCAAGTGTTAACTGTGAGGTAATTAAAGAAAACATGGGGGCTTCTATTGTCCACCAATCTCGTGCTTGCTGTTGCAACAGCGACACCGCCGGGTCTGTGCGTGTCCAAGCCACAGCATGGCTCACTACTGATGTTTCAATGTATACTATATCCATAACGTCATTATAACACGTATCCGAGGATTCAATTAAACCGTATAAAGAATCTGAAAGAATTAAATGGTCTCTACGAACAGTGGGCGGAACTCGCGGATGGGTGAGTTTGTCCGCAGATTACACAGATTCCCGCAGATTTTATAATAATCAGTATGATGTTTTTTGTGTTTGTTTGTGCTATGCTATAAAAGTCGCCGGTTTGGACGACCGGCGTTCGTTATCCAATATCCGGGGAGATGAAACCTGATGCGCTTTGTCTGGTCAAAGTGTGTATGTGTGTTTGTTTCCCGTAACCACTGAATCCATAGAAGAGAGGCAACGAGTATGAACAAGAAATCTGAAAGCGGCATTTCACGGCGTGACTTTGCCAAGGCGTCCGCAGCAGCGGCAGCAGGGTTTGCCATCCTGTCCAGTAAATCCGGGGTGGCTCAGGACAATACCGATACGCTGAAAATAGGCCTTATCGGTTGCGGCGGTCGCGGCACGGGCGCAGCCGTCAATTGCCTGACCGGCAACGACAACATCAAACTTGTTGCCATGGCGGATGTGTTTGAAGACAAGCTGAAAAACAGCCGCAAGGGACTTGAGGCCAATGATCGCATCAATGCGAAAGTGGATGTGAAGGACGACATGTGTTTCGTGGGACTGGATTCCTACAAACGCCTTCTGGAAACGGATGTGGACGTGGTTATCCACGCTACGCCGCCCTATGCCCGCCCGATGCACATCGAAGCGGTGATTGCCGCCGGCAAGCATCTTTTCAGCGAGAAGCCTTTCGGTGTGGATGCGCCGGGCATCCGTCGTTGTATTGCCGCCGCCAATGCCGCGAAAGAGAAGAATCTGGTATTTGTAACCGGGCTGCAGCGCCGTCACCAGACGTCTTATATGGAAACCATCAAGAAACTGCAAGATGGCGAGATTGGTGAGATTGTGGCAGCACGCGCCTACTGGAACGGCGGCCTGCCCTTCTGCCACGAGCGGAAAGAGGGCTGGAGCGATCTGGAATATCGTCTGCGCAACTGGTACAACACTATCTGGACGTGCGGCGACAACATTGTCGAGCAGCATGTACACAACCTGGACGTGATTAACTGGGTGCTTGACGCCCATCCGGTCAAGGTGGTGGCTTCCGGCGGTCGTGCCTGGAAACCTGCGGAAGAGCGTTACGGCGATCTGTGGGACAATTTCTCCTGTGATTACGAATATGCCAACGGCGTACACATGCTGAGCATGTCCCGTCACTGGAACAACAGCGCCAATGGCGTGTTTGAAGAAGTGACCGGCACCAAGGGCAAGAGCGATTGCCGCAGCCTCGGACGCGACCGCAGCGATCCCTATGTGAACGAGCATGTCGCCCTGTTCCAGAGTATCCGCGGCGAAATCCCCTACATCAATGAAGGCGTGCGCACCTCTGAAAGTACCCTTACCGCCATCATGGGCCGCATGGCCGCCTATACGGGTAAGGAACTTACCTGGGACGAAGCCCTGAACTCCGAAGAGACGCTGGTCCCCGCAGTGCTTGACTTCGACAGCGCGTATCCGGTGGGTCCCATCCCTGTGCCCGGCGCATAACACAGATTGCGATTACACACTATTACGGCAGGCTTCCTTTGCGGCGGCCTGCCGTTTGCTTTACAATACAGGGATATAAGGGACGAAAAGGACGTAAGGGACAGATACGTCTCATAACTCCCATGACTCCCATAGAGACAAGGGTGGAAAATTTATGAAACAGCAAATTGTGTGTGCGGTTATGCTCTTGTGTTGTGCCACAGCTTTTGCCGACATCTCTGGCGTTATCGTTGACAGTGCCGGAGACCCTGTTCCTGATGCGCGGGTGTTTGTGGAGCCGGGCATTGAAGGGGCGACGGTGGAGGGGCAGGTCGCTGGTGACGGCAGCTTCTTCATTCCCGGCGATTTTTACGGAAGTGTGGGGGTATTTGCCATTGCGCCGCGCTATGGTTTTGGCGGGGTTCATCTGAACATCGCCGCAGGCGATGATCCCGGCAATATCACCATTACCCTTGCCCCTGTTGCATCTGTCCGGGGCACGGTAACCGACAGTAAAGGCGCCGCCATTGCCGAGGTGCGTCTTGTCAGCATCGCCATCATCGCTCCGGTCAAGGTGGGCATTCCCCTGTCCAAACTTACGGAGCACGGCATTTCGTTACCGGAGTCGGATGCGTCCGGCCAGTTTTCGATTGGGTTTGTGCCCCAGAATGCAACCCTTGCGCTCAAGTTTGATCATCCCTTGTACGCCCAGGAGGCTGTTATGGACGTGCCTGCAGGTGCGGAAGCGGTGCGTATCATCATGCATCGCGGGGTGACGGTTCGCGGACAGGTGACCATACGCGGCACCGAGTCGCCCGTGTCGCGGGCGGTGGTCACAGCGCGCAATGCCCAGCCGCCGCACGATACCGCCTTCAGTGTTACAGACGGTTCAGGCGTATTTGATCTGCGCCTGAAACCGGGCGTGTACCTGTTTCAGTCCTTTGCTGCAGGACGCATCTCTCCCGGTCTTCAGCGGGTGGATGTGACCGGCGAACTGCCGGAGCAGAGTTTGCGCCTCGCCCTTTCTTCGACGAGTACCATCACAGGGACCATTCAGGACGCCCGGACCAGTGCGCCCATTGCCGGGGTGCGTGTACTGGTGGAAACCCAGGGACAGCCTGCAGGCGCGGCGCGGACAGGCGCGGACGGGCGCTTTCTGCTGAACGCGGCGGAAGGGGACAATCTTTTGATTTTTGATTCCGTGCCGGGATACCTGCCTCCAGATACCAGGGCACTGCGGGTAAATGCGCCGGGCGGGCAGACGCTGGAACTGCCGGGCTTGTGGTTGGCGCCCATTCCCGAATTCAATTTGACCGTTTACGAGAGCGACGGGGAGACACCTGTGAGCCGTGCCTTCATCTCCCTGTTGCATCCGAAACAATTTGGATGGCAGCAGACCGATGCTGCCGGCCATGTGACATTGCGCTTTACGAATCTGCCGGAGGACAACCGGGTCATCGGCATTGCGGAACATCCCGGCAAGGCGCAGGGCGCATTGTTTGCGCTGGACCGGAGCAACGCCGCCAAGGGTTCGGTGGTGCTGTTGCCGCTGGCGCAGATTACCGGCACCGTCAGCGACGATAAGGGAAGCCCGGTGGCGGGTGCTACGGTGGGTGGATTGTTTGCTGATGACGCCCTGCCGGAGGCGCTGCCTCTCTGGCGTTGTATTACCGGCAGTGACGGCAGGTTTTTCTGGCCTGCGGCGCCTGCCGGCATTCCGCAGCGATGTCTGGCATCGTTGGGAAACAGCAGCGCCGCTGCAGCGCAGGACATCAATCCCGCCCCGGGCGAGACAGTGGACACAGGAACCATTACCCTGTCCGGGGCGGTGGGGGCTGTGCCGGAAGAGGATATGCACTGGCGTGACCTGACCCACTTATGTGGGCCGGTGGCGGCTTCTGACAAGAACTGCGTGGTGGTGTTGTGTTGCACCCCTGCCGAGGCGTCCGTCTACATTCAGGCGGCGACGAGTATGCGGGAGCAATTGGCGGCCTTAAATGTGGAAGTGCTGGTTGCCGTGTCCGGGAACTACGGCTGCACTACCGCCGCAGTACCCGTGTATACGGGTGAAATGACGCCGCAGATTACACGGGTATATAACAGGAATGACCAACTGATATTAAGCACCATCGGCTTGCCGCCGGTGAGCCTGTTGCGCGACCTGAATGGGGAGCAGCAGTGATGGCCCATTGCAACCGGATATTTTTGTACTGCGTTCTCCTGGGCATGTTGCTGTCTCTGCCTGCCGCAGCGGTCACCTTAAAAGGGAAGGTGGTGGATGCTGCCGGTGCGCCCGTTGCTGATGCGACTGTGTTCATCGCGCAGGACAGGCAGGTGCGCAAGGCAGTTACCGGCAAGGATGGCCGGTATCAGTTTGACGACATCAGAATCCGCCTGCTGGAACTGGTGGCGTACAAGGAAGGGTATGCCCTCGATGGCGTGACCAGCGTGCCCCAGGGGGATGTGGAGGAGGTGTTGACCCTTCAGGAAGCGGATTCCATATCGCTGCGCATTATCACCAATACCTTTTTGCCCATACCGGGGGCGGTGGTGAAAACCATGATGGTCAATGACCGGTTTGTGGTGTCCGTGGAAGACCTGGCACGGGAAGGGCTGCCACGTTTACGCAGTAACGATGCCGGTATTCTCGACATCCCCATGCTGCCAGCGAAAGGGTTCGTGAAACTGACTGTGGGCCATTACCGTCATGCCGATTCCAATGTGGCCTATTTGCCGGTGGACGCACGCCGCAACGACATCATCCTCTATGAAGGGACGCAACTGCGCGGACGGGTTACTTCCGGCGACAAGCCTGTTGCCGATGCGCGTGTCGTGCTGTTTCAGGTGGGTGTGGCGGGACAGCGCCGTTTTGCCGAGGCGGTCACCGACCCGGAAGGCTACTACCAATTGCGCGCATCGGAAGAAACCTACCTGCTTACGGCATGGCATGCAGACTACGCGTCGCCGGTGCCGTCGGAAGTGGATTTGCTGGACCGGGAAGCGACGGCGGTGGTGAACCTGGAACTGTTGCCGCCTTACATCATCAATGGCAGCATCACGTTGCCGGATGGCAAGCCGTGTCCCGGCGCACGGGTGCTGTTTCGCCATGAAAACACCATTTACGACGATGCCATCACGGACAGCGCGGGGGAGTACCGGTTGCAGGTGGGCAGCCCCGAAGGGGTGCTGCGTCTCTTGCCGCCGCCGGGGTATATGACCGAAATTCTGGCGGACATTCCCGTTAATCTTGGCGAGGTGCGCGAGACCACCATTGATACGGTGAAACTCAAGGCGCTACCCCGCATCCGGGGCAAGGTGGTGTTTCCGGAAGGGGAACCGCCCACGCGGGTCTACCTGAAATCCCTGGATTTGCCGCTGCCCATTCATGACCTCACCACGGAAGAGGGCGACTTCGAGATTCAGTTTTTCTACCAGCCGGAACAGAAAACGGTGAAGTTCCGTTTGGAACATCCCTTTCGCCTGTTACGCCGCGATTTTGTCGTGAACATTGAGGCGCCGGGTGAAGTGGAACTGCTGCTGGAGCCCTTCGAGCCAAATATGGAACGACGCCCCCACCAACTGGGCAGGAACAATCTGGAAGGGCTGCTGGGCGAAGATGCGCCGCCCGTGCAATGTGCGACATGGTTCAATTCGCAGCCGCTCACGATTGAGGAATTGAAGGGCAAGGTAGTCGTCCTCACCTTCTGGGGTGGCTTCGACGACAGCCTGTTTTCACGGAACCGCATGATGGAACTGCGCGTGCTGCACGAACTCTACCGCGAACAGACAGACGTTGCCGTTATCGCCGTCCACGACGCCAGCAGCGAAGCCGACGAAATACAGGAGTACCTCGTGCAATACGGCATCGAATTCCCCGTAGGCAAAGACGACGACCCCTTCGTCAGTTTCGTCAACTACAGCGTCAATTTCATCCCCCAGACCGTGCTCATAGACAAACAGGGCAAAGTCCAATACTACCAGCCCGAAGGCCGCCTGCTCGAATTGGTGAAGGCGTTGCGACGCCGATAGAACATTGTAGGGTGGGTGAAGCGAAGCGAAACCCACCTTTATGTTTGCTATAGCCAGTTATTCCATGAATAGAAAGCCACGTCGGATCGCATCAGTGATTTCTGACCACCGTAGACAACCGATACAGGCGTCTTTTCCTGTCCCGGCAGTTCCCGCCAAAACAATAGTCCCTTTGTATAATCGCTTGCGATGGTTTCGCCGGATTTGGCTTCTATCGGAAGCAGTTCACTGCCCTGTTCCAGAATGAAGTCAATTTCATGGCCCCGCACATCTCTCCAGAAATATACATCCGCTTCTCTGCCCTGGTTAAAAAACGCTTTCAGGAGTTCTCCGAGAACATAATTTTCAAAAACCGCCCCGCGGGATGCATGCATGACAAGGTCTTTGGGCGTCCGTATTCGCAACAGGTAACAAAGCAGGCCTGTGTCCAGAAAATACAGTTTTGGAGATTTGATAAGACGTCGGCTGAAATTTTTGTAGTGTGGTCGCAGAAGATAAACGATGAAACTTGTCTCCAGTACCGAAAGCCACCTCCGGGCAGTGGTGTGGCTTATGCCACAGTCGGCGCCCAGAGACGAGAGGTTAAGTATTTGTCCGGTACGCCCGGCACACAGCCGGACAAATCTGCCGAATGCCTCCAGATCGCCCACCTCTACAATACTGCGTATATCCCGCTCGATATAAGTCTGATAGTAGTTGCCCAGCCAGTCTTGCGGATCCAGGTTCTTGTCATGAATACGAGGATAAAACCCCTTGAACAGGACTTCAAACAGGGTATCATCGGTTTTTGAGGGTGCCGGAATTTTCCGCCCGACCTCTGAGAGAGACAATGGCTTGCGCGCCGTAATCTCTGCACGGGAAAAAGGCAGAAGTTTAAAGATCGCCGTACGTCCAGCAAGGCTTTGGGTAACCTTCTCCATTAACAAGAAGTTTTGGGAACCTGTCAACACATACTGCCCCGGACGATCTTCTTTATCCACCCTTTCCTGGAGAAAAGATAATATATCAGGCGTACGCTGTACCTCGTCAAGAATCACCGGGCCTTGGAACTGATTAAGAAATCCGCGGGGGTCTTCCAATGCAAACTTTCTGTCATCAGGATTTTCAAGGGATACATACGCATGCTTGGGAAAGGTCTTGCGGACCAGTGTTGTTTTTCCGGACTGACGCGGCCCGGTAACGGTTAATACCGGGTAGTTCCTGGCGCTTGACGCCAGTTTATTTTCCAGATGTCGCTTAATCATACGTATAGTATACCTTATGTACATCTGAATATCAAATGTTCAATTGTCCCGATTTCCAAAATTAGATGGTCATCTTTCAAATCTGTACTTGTTCTGTATCCCGCCATTGCTCAGTTGGCCGCACAGTAAAGGCATAGGGTTACAAATGCGGCGCGAAAAGCATACCCACCTGGTAGATGATGACGGCGAGAATGAAGGCGAAGGTGGTGGAGTAGAGGGTGGAGAAGGCGGCCCATTTCCAGGAGCCGCTTTCGCGTTTGATTACGGCGATGGTGACGAGGCAGGGCGCGTAGAGCATGACGAAGATCATGAGCGCAAAGGCGCGTACGGGGTTCCAGTCGGGATGTGCGGCGAGTTGTTCGGACAGGGAATGGTAGTTGTCTTCGCCCTGTCCTTCGAGGGCGTAGGCGGTGCCGAGGGCGCCAACGACCACTTCTTTCGCGGCGAATCCGCCGATAAGCGCAATGTTGGTTTTCCAGTCGAAACCTGCTGCGGCGGAAATAGGTTCCAGTGCCTTGCCTGCCCGGCCTGCCATGCTGTAGGCGAGGGCGTCGTGTTCGTTTGTTTCTTCGGGGGGACGAGGGAAATACATCATGGCCCACAGTACGATGTTGATGGCGAGGATGATGGTGCCCGCCTTCTTGATATACATCCAGGTGCGTTCCCAGGTGTGACGCAGCACGCCGCGCAGTACCGGGACATGGTAGGGGGGGAGTTCCATCACAAAGGGGGTTTGCTCACCGCGGACAATGGTCTTGCGCAGCACCCATGCCGCACATAGGGCCGCCACCCAGGACAACGCCCAGAGGATCATCATGATAAGGATGCGGTCGTCGGGAAAGAAGGCGGCAATGAGCATGGCGTAGACGGGCATCTTCGCGCCGCAGTTCATGAAGGGCGTCACCAGCATGGTGAGTAGCCTGTCCTTGTCTTCGCGCATGGTGCGTGTGGCCATGATGCCGGGTACGGCACAGCCGCCTGCGCCGATGCCGCCCGCCACGATGAACGCCAGAATGGACTTGCCCTGCAGGCCGAATACGCGCAGGGGCCGGTCGAGAATGAAGGCCACACGGGCAATGTAACCGCTGTCTTCCAGAGCGGCCACGAAGAGGAACATGAAGAAGATGAGGGGCACAAAATTCAGTACGCCGCCCACGCCGCCGATGATGCCCGCGTCCAGCAGGGAATGGAGCATGGGTGCGCTTGCTTCGAGGGGCGCGATGATCTGCGACAGGATGTCAAACACCCAGGTGACGAGTCCTGTGGGACTGCGCCAACCGCCGATCCACGGTATCCACGCCCATTCATCAGATACTTTGAACACCCAGAAAAAAAGTGCCGCCACCACGCCCACCAGAATAAGCGGGCCCACCAGGCGGTTGCATACCACCTTGTCTATGTGGTCGGTCATGTCGCGGCGCGCCTGTGCCGTAAAGGACACACAGGTCTTCACAATGCCCGCAGCAATGCCGTACCGGTGCTCGGCGACGATGGTCGCTGCATCGGAGGCGAAGTGGGTTTCGATGCGGCGTGCCGCCTCGGCTATCAGTGGCGTCAAGGCCGTCATGGCTTCGGGGTTGGCGGCTTTCGCCTGTGCGAGAACAGCGGCGTCCTTTTCGATGAGCTTCGTTGCCAGCCAAAAGGCGGTACTGATTCCGGCCAATGCGGGATACTTTTGGATATGCTCCGCGAGAAGATTCACCTCTTCATCCACCGCGTGGCCAAAACGCACGGGGGTGGGCGTGGCGTTGAGTCGGCCTTCGATTACGGCGATACAGGCATCGCGCAGTGCCGCGATGCCGGTTCCCCGGCTTGCCACGGTGGGGATCACGGGCACCCCCAGCAACAGCGACAGTTTGGCGGCATCCACCTGGTAGCCTCGGCGTTCCGCAGTGTCCACCATGTTCAATGCGATGATGGTGGGTACGCCCATTTCCAGTACCTGCGTGGTAAGGTAGAGGTTACGCTCCAGGTTCGACGCATCCACCACGACAATGATCAGCGCAGGTTTACGCTCCACGATGTAATTGCGCGCTACCAGTTCTTCCTGGGTGAAGGCGGTGAGCGAATAGGTGCCGGGCAGGTCCACCACGGTCAGGCGTTTGCCCTCATGGCGCATGGTGCCGCTTTTGTATTCCACGGTGACGCCGGGATAGTTGCTCACCTGCTGCGCCGCGCCGGTCAGTTTGTTGTAGATGCTGGTTTTGCCGGCATTGGGATTGCCTGCTATGACAATTTCGCTTGTAGACAAAGGGGGTTGTTATCCTTGTGGACTACAGGGGGTCTGGCTTATTGTTCCGGATCAGGAGGACGCGTGAATGTTCTCCAATTTCTCGATGGGCTCTATTTCAATATTCCTTGCCTCGCTCATGCGGATGGCGAGATGGTAGCCTTTCAATACGATTTCAACAGGGTCGCCCAGCGGCGCATGGCGTTCCACCTTCAGGGTGGCGCCTTTGGTTACGCCCATATCCAGCAGACGCATGCGCACACATGCGGGGGCGTTGTTGCCCACGCTTACAATCCGCGCTTTGTCTCCGGTAACAAGATCAAAAAGGGTTTTTTTCATGGCGTTAATTCAATCATTATTCAGATTGGGCGTCCTTTCCCGGGCTTTCAGACACGGAACAAGAACTTTTTATTTGCTGCGGGTTGCCTGATAGGCACGCACCTTTAGCTGCGTCGGGTTGGGTGCATGTATCGCATCCGCAACAGGGTGACGATGGTGTGCGTAGTACCCTTATTATTCGCCGTGCCGCAATAACAACAGCACAAGCAACAATACCAAAAATCAACAATAATTCCATAAAGAATCTTTCAGAACAACCGCTGTCCGTTTATCATATCTTTCATCTGTTTACTATACTATACAACAAATGCTCAAATCAAAATATTCGCTGGGTGGGAGCGCGGAAGACGCAAGGATAGGAGCAACTTTTATGGGAGGTATGGGACTTATGGGAAGAATGAGTATTGTGAAAGAATGCTCGGAGGATTTTTGTCGTGTGTTGTGCTACTGTGTGGGATATCTGGATTTTTGGCAGCGGTAGTATTTTGTTGGTATAGTACAGTATGATTTCACGGATGTAGTTTTAGTATAAGTATCAAGGGAGTATGTGATGGACAAGCAGGAAGCGCGTGTGTTGTTCGATGCAGCGGATCGTCTGTATAAATCTGGTCGGTACGAGGAGGCATTGCAGCAGCTGCTGGATTTGCGGCATGAGTTTTCAGACGATTTCAATGTGCTCTATCCTATTCTGTTGTGCTACGAGAAATTGGGGCGCACGGCTGAGGCGCGGTTCATGTGTAATGACATGATCGATCATTTCGGTGGGGCAAGACACCGGATAAAACTCTGCAAGGTGTATGAGCGTCTACTGAAACAGGCGCCCGACCCGAAGCCTGACCGGGACCCGTTGTCAGGCAGCGCAATAATCAAGGACAAACCCCAGGTGATCGAAGTGGACGGTTCCGGTCTGGTTGAATTGTGGGGACGCTGGATTCCCTGGCGGAATCTTCTGATCGGTGTAGGGGTTTTGGGCGCTATGTTTGCGTTTATTGTATTACTGCCGCTGGTACTGCCTAAAGATGAGGAAGGGGTGGTAGTAGGGGCGAAGGGCATCATTCTGGTGACCAGTCTGCTGGTGCAGTATGTGTTGAATTGTGTCGTTTTCTATATCGCCCTTTGGACCACCAACAAACTACTTCATGAGGATATGATGCTGGACGTTATAGACGTCTGCATATTCGCGCCAATTTTTGGTTTTCTCGTAAGTATTCCCATTATCGGTTGGGGGATAGCCTGGTATGTGCTGGCAGAGCGCTATGAAATGGGACTTGTTGATTTCGTGTCTTTCGTGCTTGTGCTTATTGTTGTAAACGTTGCCTTTGTCTACATGGTGCTGCCCTCCATATTTGGTCCTGCTGTATTCAATTTTCTGTAACAGCAGAAGCGCCCTGTTCGGCTTGTTCCAGCATGTCCCGCAGGGTTGCATCCTCCGGCAGGAATTGCAGCACGCGCTGTAGAAACTCTTTTGCCTCCTGGTAGTTTTCCCAGCGCAGTAACAGTCCCCCCTGTGTAAGCGCGATTTCCCGCAGATAGTATTGGGCGTTCAGATTGTCCGGGTCTATTTCAAGAGACGCAATGAAGCCTCTGGCAGCGGCATCATCGAAGGTGGAGCCGCCATAGTATTCCTGCAAGGCCTGCATATCCTGTCTGCGTGACTGGTAGCGGCGTTCCAGGGCTTTTTGGCCTTCTGTGCTGATGCTGTCTGGAAGCACTGCTTCAACGGGATTCGCCATCTGCGGCAGCAGCAGTTGCAGCGCTTCCGGCACCAGCCGGGCATAGACCAGTTGTGGCGCGATAAACTCCGCCCAGGGACGGTCGTCGGACATGATGTGTGCGCCCTCGGTGAACCCATCCAACCCTGTCTTGTCCAGCAGGTAGCACGACGCTATCTCAATCGGATCGCCTAGTCCTGATGCGACAAGCGCTTGGTGCAGTGCGGGAGTTTGGAGTCGTTCCCGTGCCTTCTCGTAGTGCATTTTGAGCGGCGCATCGGAACCGATGAGGAACAGGTCGGCATTGACAAAGAAGGCGCAGTACTCGGGAAAAACACTGGTGAAGGTCTTTGCGAGGTCGCGCACTACTTCGGGAGAATTGCTGTGTAACGGAATCCACTGGGATACCATGCCGCCAGGCTTGAGCCGGTTCAGGCACAGGGTGTAGTACTCGTGGGTGTAAAAGGTGGACACGCCCGCCAGCGCCAGCGGCATGGGTTCAAAGGTGATGACGTCGTACCGTTTCTCTGTGCGCAACAAATAATTTCTGCCGTCGTCAATATGGAAATGCACTTTTGGGTTGTCCAGCACGCCGAGGTTGTCCTGTTCAAAAAGGGGCGCGGCTTCGAGCACTTCCGGGATAATCTCCACAGCGTCAATGGTATCGAAATCATAGAGCGCCAGGGTGCCGCAGGTGATGCCGGAACCGAAGCACATGAACAACACGTCGGGATAATCGCGCTCGAACAAGAGTGGCAGTACACCCTGCAGCCGGTTCATTTTCACGCCCCGTTCAATGGAGGTGGTCGCCTGTACGCGGTTAATCCATAATACCCGGTCTTCACCTGAGACTGCTGTTTCCGGGGCCGTAACCACTACGGTGCCTTCGACGCCTTCCCGGAAAAACAGCACCTCATGGTCATCCGGCACATACCCCACGTTGAGTTCCCGGCTTACGTCCCTGGTGTAACTGTTAGCGCCCATGCCAAAAACGACAATAGAAAACGCCGTTGCCGCCAGTTTCCAACGCATGCCAGCACCGGAAGCCCACGCCAATGCCAGGCCCGAGCAAAGGAGTAGCAGCGCCAGGGCGAGGATGCTCCGATGTGCGCCCAGCAAAGGCAACAGTAAGAACCCCCCTGCAATAGCGCCCAGCACGCCACCGAAGGTGTTTGCGCTGTACACAAGACCGACCTTGCGTCCTGCGTGGGTGTCTGCGGCGCTGTACGCACGCAAAATCAAGGGAAACAGAAATCCGAACAGAAAGGTCATGGGGAACAGGGTAAGAAAAGAAAGGACAAAAGTGCCCTGTGTAACCCCGGCCCACTCGGCGCGGACATTGCGGCTCATTTCGATGAACCGTTCCGGCAGCGCCGCCGTCCAGCCAAGTTGCATCACGATGCACAGGGCAAGAAGTATCAGCGCTGCAGCGATGGCGAGGAGTTTTCCCCGTAACCGATCCGCCACCAGTGCCGAACAGGCGCTGCCAGCGGCAATACCGCACAAAAACGCGGTCAGCATGGTGGTATAGGCGTAGGTGGTTCCCAGAAACACAATCGCCAGCAGCCGCGTCCAGATAACCTCCAGTGCCAACCCGCAGAACCCACACACCGCCGTAATGAGTAATAGCACATTCATACTGTAGGGTGGGTGCAGTGAAGCGGAACCCACCACCACAGGCGCATCGGCGAAAGATGGGTTTCGCTTCGCTTCATCCACCCTACAATCTAAATTCAGGGGTTCGCGGATGAGGGAGACCAGTATGGCGCCAAGTCCTGCGAAAAGGTTTAAGGCGCAACCAACCAGAGTTGCGTGTGTATAGCCGAGAGTTGGAATTAACAGGAATCCGGTAAGGAAACAACCCAACACTGCGCCGAGGGTGTTTACAGCGTAGAGTGTGGCCAGTCTCCGTCCGAAATGGCTGTCGCTATGGGCGACAAAACGGGACAGCAGGGGGAGGGTGGCGCCCATCAGGGTTACAGGTACGCACAGCAAAACCAGGGTTAGCAGCGCCCGCAGGGCAATTCCTGTGCCGCGTGAAAAATCGAAAATGCGCAGCAAAGTGGGGATTAGCGGTTCCAACGTGGGCAGGGCGAAAATAAACAGGCATGCCCATACGCTGATAAGAAGTTCAAAAATGCCATAGAGCCGCAAGGGATAGTGGGTGCGGTCGGCCAGTTTGCCGCCGACCAGACTGCCTATGCCAAGACCCATAAAGAAGATGGTGAGCACCGTACTGACCGCATAGGCGGTCGTGCCGAACAGCAGTGCCAGTTTGCGCGTCCATATTACCTGATAGATCAGGCCGCACGAACCGGAAAGCACGAAGAACAGCAGCACACAGGAAAATGCGACCAGAAACCCGGATACTGCTTTTGTCGTCCCCGTGCGTGTTGTCGTTGTTATCATTCTGCGCTCCGTTGCTGTTAGAACCATTTCCCGTGCACCGGTTCGGGGGTGTAGTTGTCCAAGTAGTCATATGCCTCCTCGGGAGTGCTACAGATACGATATAACTTTGTATGCAGTTCCTTAATGAACTGCTCTTCAATAAGGGTGTCAAAAAAAGCGAACAGATGGTCGTAGATGCCGTTCACGTTGAGAAACACGCACGGTTTTTGATGATACCACAGTTGTTTGAGTACCAGCACTTCCATAACCTCCTCGATGGTGCCAAAACCGCCGGGCATGGCGATAAAGGCGTCCGCCCGTTCCGCCATAACTCGCTTACGTTCACTCATGGTGGTAGTGACCACCAGTTCATCCGCCTCGTGGTAGGCCAGTTCCAAGTCCACCAGTTTGTCGGTAATAATCCCTACCACCCTGCCGCCGCCTGCTCCATGCACTGCCCGGGCGCATTCTCCCATGAGGCCCACACAGCCGCCGCCATAGACCAAGGTGTGGCCGTGTTGTGCAATCAACATGCCCAGGCGGGTTGCAGCCTCTTTATGGCAGTCTGCCAGGGCGTTGCTGCTGGCTGCATATACGCATATATTCTTCACTGGAAATCTGTTCCTTTCATGATCTTTCAAAAACGCCGATAGTTTCCACATGGGGCGTATGAGGAAACATATCAAGTGCGGCGGCTGAAGTCAAGCGCCATCCGCCAGAGGCGAGACCGTTGGCGTCACGCGCAAAGGTCGTCGGATTGCAGGATACATAAATAATTCGTTTTGCATGTGCATTGGCGAGCGCTTTAGTCAGGGCTTTTGCGCCCGTGCGTGGTGGATCCAACACAATAACTTCCCAGGGGTGTTCCTGGATAAGGCGTACCATGATCTGTTCGTCGCCGTGTCTGTACACGCCAGAAGAATATTCGTTTGCCGCTGCTATGGATGCACCGGCATGGTCCACACCAACCACCTCGCGTTTATTCGTGTGATGCAGGCTCAGGTTTCCGTTGCCGCAGTACAGGTCCAGCAGACTGGTCGCATTGCCGATGCGCTGATCTGTTTCCCGGCGCAACATGCGGTTTAGCAGCAGGCTTGCCTGACTGAAAGTACCGTTTACAATGGGAATGCCGTCAAAGAGAAATTGATGGCGCGTGCGGCTGTTGAAACTATCTGTCAGCGGAAATAGTGCCCGCAGTGGCGTCGGGGGATCACCCATGGATATGAGAATTTCCTCCCCTTCAGGATTCACGGTGACATGAATGTTGCTGCGTAATTTGAGTGGGCGCAACGTCTCAAGGGCATCATTGAGCCGCTGGTGGTTCAATGGACAGGCGGGCAGCGGAATGACATCGTGGGTGCGTGGTGCATAGTATCCCAGCGTGGCGCCGTCTCCATGAAAAACAGCACGAGTCCGGTACCCCTGCCGGAGTGTTGGTTCTTCAAGAAAGGCTACTTCAACCTCGATATGCCCAATGCGCCTGATGCTTTCCTGCACGATCTGCCGTTTCCATTCCCCTTGTGCCGGGTATTGAAAATCATGCCAGGCACAGGTGGTGGTGCAGGGTAGTCCGGCGCAGGCGCTGCCGGTGATGCGGTGCGGCGAAGGGGACATCACTTCAAGCAGGTGTCCCCACAAGGCGTTGCTGGTGCGTCGGTATATTCGCACGCGTACCGTGTCTCCGGGCAATGCTCCGGCAACGAAGCACGCCATGGAGTCAATGCGTCCGATGCCATCGCCGCCGTGGGCCACGCCGGTAATGGTGAGTTCCAAACTGGAGGAGGATGCATGAGGTGGAATCATGGAATTGCCTTAAACAAAAAGTCCCGTTCCGGCAGAAACCGAAACGGGACATGCAATAATTACAGTCTACTATTTTTCGACGCTTGCTTTCCACGCGGCATGGGCGCCACGGGGTGCTTTTACAAATTTACCCGCTTTGAGGTATCGGGTACAAACTTTGACGCGATGCACATGTCCGTTTTCTTCTACCACACGCACCGTCTGCAGATTTGGCTTCCACCGGCGTTTGGAAATACCGGTCACATTCTGTCCGATACCGCCTTCGCGTTTCGCTTTACCGCGCCGCACCACGCGATTACCTACTCGCGGCCGTTTGCCGCTATATTCGCATACTCTGGCCATAATACATTCCTTAAATTGCTATGCTGAGTGTGCCGGGAACCGACACCAACGAGTACTATCCGAAAGGGAGCGATATGATAGCATAATATGAGAGACAAAACAAATTTAGTGATGCACCTGTTTTTCACGGCCCGAAAACCGCATCAATCAAGGGGCTTTTTCCCCTTATCAACAGCAGCGACGATTTTCTCTGGTTCCGCGCCATTCTCTGCTGTCCGCCGAGGTTTTCTGCCTGTACTGGCAAAGACCAACTGCAACTGGCGAAGATGGGTTTTACGGATTTGCTGCCACATGAAGTAGGTAAGATAGCGACCGACAATTTTGGGGATTTTGGTGAAGCGTACCAGCACGCCATACCGCGGATTTCCTGCGGCATCCTTGTCCAGTGCCGTTTCGGAGGTTCGCATAACCTCCGCTGACAACGTGTGTTCGGGATACTCCGGCAGTACCAGGCGCAGGTCAATTTCTTCACCCACGGCATACTTCTCGCCAGTCAGTAGATAGGCCGCATCCATACTCAAATTGCTGAATTCGGCGTCCACATAGTGCTGGCTCGTCTTGGTGCGTATTGCGGTCTTGGCAGAGTAGGGCACACGCCAGGAACGGCGTCTCTGATCAAACTGGGAGTTTGTGTTGCGGCTCAGATACAGTTCATTGTTTTCGCCATCAAGAACCTCCACGGCCTGTAAATAGTAAAACGCGCGTGGGGTGCAGTCCGGAATTTCCAACTGCACTTTTGTTCCCGGGCGAAGTGCAATCCTGCTGCCGAAAGACAAGCAGACACAACCGCTGTCAATCCACCCTTTAACGCGCGCATTTTCCCGGCGTGTGGCGCCGATGGCAAGACGCACACTATCGTTTTTCTTTAGTTCTATCATCATTCCCCTGGTATCACTTTCAAAAACAGTTGCTCCATTTCCAAGTATCATACCACATAAACCCCATCCAATCTGCAAAAAATACCCCCCTGACGAATAAGAGCCTGAAAAATATGCGTGTAAGGGGTATTATGCCGTATAATGAGAGGCAGCCAAGAGAAAGTTCAAGCAATGGAAAAGGCAACACAAAAGAAAAGGAGACAACGACTATGGCTTCCAAAAAGACAAAGAAACCTGGAGATATGCTTTCCGAAGTTTTTAACCGCACGGTGGAGATCATGAGTGATTTGACAACGGCCACCGCGGCAGCGTCAATGAACGCTTCACTCACCAGTGCCCGTCGCCTGGTCAAGTTTCAGAAGGGCGCCACCAAAGCCGGACTGAATGTAGTGGGCAAGGTGCAGGAATACACCGAAAAGTCGTTGCGTGATGCGGTCAAAGATGGCAAGTGGCTGCCCAAGGAAGGCAAAGAAGTTGTAGATGAGTGGGCGAAAATGATGGATGGCGGCATTGACGAGTTTGGCAAGGTGGTGGATAAAAGTTTTGATCTGATGCTTACATTCCTGGACCGTGTTGAAAAGGACGGTAAAGCAAAATCCAAAACGTCAGAAAAGAAATCTACAACCAAAAAAACTGCCGCAAAAAAGGCCCCTGCCAAAAAGACCGCAGCAAAGAAAAAGACTGCCGCGCGTAAGCCTGCTGCTAAGAAGAAAAGCGCAACAGCCAAGTCATCGAAGTAATATAACGGGTGGTTCCGCTATATCTCCTCCAGCCTACACTATTTGTTTCTTTGTTCAATCTGCGGTAGTGTTAGGCCCTTGCCGTTGCGTGGCTGACAATTTTTTTGCGAGTTTGCCACTTGTCATAAAGGACACAGAGATAGAGCAATGACTTTGCAGTTGCGCCGCAGGCGCCACTTCTTCAGTGTGAAGTCCCGGACGAAGCGTAGCAACTTTTCGGATCGGAACTACGATAAAAAACAAGAAGTTGAATTTGTGAATATACTACTACCGTCATTCCGGTTTTTATTTTCTGATGAGAATCAGAAAATAAAAGACCGGAATCCACGAGTAGCAACAAGGCCTTCGCATTACATTATAGATTCCGGTCTTTTTCGGGCGGATTACTTTCATAAAGAAGACGATAACGAATACATGTAGTTTTAAGCGGGAGGCACCGCATTTGCATAGTTGCCCGAAAAAACCGGAATGACGGTGGGAGTGCTTACTCTTAGGAAATATTTCTGGGTTGTGGATAAAGCCCACGTTAGACTTTTACCAATGAATTTCTGTGCAAAATGATACAAAATTACAGTTGCCGTCATTGCGAGGTACGAAGCAATCTGGGTTGCATCAAAGTCTGTACTATAACGAGATTGCTTCGTACCTCGCAATGACGATACTTGATATCTTTTATGTTGGTTCCGGCTATGCCGGGTTAGGATGGTAGTATGAAAACAACTCCAAACCGCAGACGCATTGCGCCCGTGCCGGTGGATAGTGGTGTCCGCGTTGCCTGGAGCGAAAGTTTACGGTTTTGTGGGCCTTATCCCACGGTGTATAAGCGCTTTTACAAACTTGAAACCCTGAAGAATGCGGTTGAAAAGGCATTGCGCGAAAAAGACCGGTTTCTTTTTGCCAGTATCCAGAGACATCTGGTTTGTGGTCCGCCAGGCGTTGTAAAATGCGACTTCGTGTATGAAGATGCACTACGGCTCGTATTTACTCTGGTGGCATCAAACAAGGCGCGCAAGCAGGTGGCCTTGCGCTTGGTCGTGGCGAAGAACCACGAAGAGTGCAGCGCCCAGATTCTCGCGGAATACGAAGTACTCACGGCGTTGCACCAGCGTGCGCCTGAATGTGTCGTTGAGCCTTGCGGGCACGGGATGCTCTATCTTCCGGATCGGCATCACCGTCGCGAGGTAAACCGTGAGGTCTTCGGTTATTTCACCAAAGATGCCCCCGGGCTGTCGCCCCTGTATGTCGCCTCGAATACGCAGCTGGCGCCCCATGCACCCAAGCCCATGCGCTACTCCAAAAAAGAGTCCGAGGCCCTGAAACTGGCGCTCATACGTCTGGTCGTTCGCTTGTACGACGAGGCCACCGCTACCGGTGTTGACCCCGCCGGATTGTATCCTGAATGCCTTGCTGTTCCAGAGCGTGCCCAGGAGGACGGGCGAATGTTGTTGTTGCAATGCAAACAGGTACGCAAGCGTTTGTATCGTCATAAGCTGATACATAATTTGCTGTTCAGCGTCCTGAAAACCGGGGCAACGGTATTACCGCTGGCGCCAGCGCGTCCCGATGATTTTTATGATGTACTGTGCGCCCTGTTGCCCAAGGATACTGCAAGAGCCTGGTGTCAGGCCTTTCTGGCGAAAGCGTCCACCATGAACGCCCATGAGCATGAGGAATTGCTGCCTGGTCGCGAATACCTCGCCGCTTTGGGGGAACTGGCGCGGCAGGAATAATGCAGATCATTCCGTGCATGCACGAGCACGCCATACTACCAGGTTGCCCGCCTGTTCCAGTTCGTCAAAGAGGCGGCGATATTTTTCGTGATGGGCCTGGGATTTTTCACTGTGTACCAACAGATATAGCACGGGATATGGGGATGCCAATTGACAGAACTTGTCCTGGTTCCCATTTTCAATGGCGTTGAGCAGGTTTTTCTGGGCCTCAAAAAGTGGTGCGGCTGGCACATAGGGATTGCTGTATAAAAGCATGGCCGACACCAGTTTCCGCCCGGCAGGCATAACCACTGTCATGCCAATGGATTCCTCGTCACACAAGAACACAGCGTTTGGTTCGGTATTTTCCAGTATCCACTGATACATGGGAATGCCTTGTTCGTGAAACTGGTGGTATAGGGCGCGGTCGGGGGTCATAAAATCCACCCGCGTGGTCAGGGGATGCGCCATATACAGTGCTGTGCCCGCCAGTGCCACCGCGATGACGGCGGCAATCTGATCCAGCAGTTGCATGTTTTGCTGCTGTAGTGCCAGCCCTGAAAGACGCTGTAGCAATCTGATAACGGCAATACCGGAAGCCGTCAGGCCCACCGCAAATAACACTGCACGAACTGCGCTGAGATGGATAGCGGCATGATGGCCGGGTACGAATGAGGTTAATACTGTGCCGCGAGTTAACAAGTATTGCCACAGGTAATGTTGCGTTACAAAGGCAATCGCCACAATAAGCCAGCACAGAATGAAGCGGGCGGCGCTGTCCCGACGAAACCGCCGTACCAGCACCATAATGCCCGTGAGGGCAAACAGATTCTTCCAGTTTACTGTGTCGCGGAGCCGGTCGGGCAATTGCGCAAGACTGACGTAATCCGCCGCGAAGAGGGACGGGAAGGGGTTGTGTACCTTGAACTGATAGTGCCAGAGGATGCTCCAGGTGAAGGGCAGACTGACCACAAAGGCGATCATCAGCAAAACAAGGACTTGTGCCGGGATGCGCCACAGGGGTTGTTGTGAATCGGTTGCGCCTGCCCGGCGTTGCTGACGTTGTCTGTGCCAAAGGAGTCCTGTTTCGAGGCTTGTCGTGGCAACAATCACTCCACCGATCACCATTGCCGGTGCTGTGTGCGCCATGAAGGTGATGCCCAGCAGCAGACCTGCGACTCCATGCCAGGCAAGGCTGCGCCGGGAAAGGGCGTGGTAGTAGGCGACAAGGGTCAGAAAAAACAGCCCCAGGGAGTACAGGGGCGCCAGCAACCACGGCGAATAACTGGCATTGACCCAGAAAGGGGTTTGCGGGTCTTTTGCAAACAGCACCATGCATAGACCGGCAAGGGCGGCCGCACGTCCAAAGAAAAATGCCAGCAGCACTACGATGCCCAGGGGGGCCAGCAGATTTACATAGGGCCCCAGCGCGATGCTGGTCTGGTGCAATGGCAGTTGAAGCACACGGCTTGACGCGGCAAGTAGCGCTCCGGTCAGAGGGTTATACCAAAGAGTTTTCCCGGAAAGAATTGGGTCCTTGGGGTAGTTGCCGTCGAGTAGGGTCTGCGCCATGCCCATGTCGCGCAGGGTGTCCCATTCGGCAGGCCACTGGCATGTGTTCGACGTGCGAATAGCCTGCAACAGTGCCCACATACACAGCGCCGCCACAGCGATAAGAAAAATGCTGCGGGTGCTGTGAATGGCCCAGGTGCGTGGCTGCACTTGTGCGGGCGTGGGTTTGCTGTCCAATGTGGTACTCATGATGTGGGCGATTCTATCAGTACAGGGCGGCAACGGACAAATCGCCATG
>CAZBNU010000038.1:0-27567 GCA_964493075.1 uncultured Nitrospirales bacterium
ATACGTAGCCCGCAACGGCCAAAAGTAGTGCAAACATCATAAGTACGCGCAACAACAAATCACTGAACGCGCTGACCTCATTGTAGTTGCAAGAAAAATGATTTCTATACATAATACTTTCCTTCCCGATAGTTGTAGTCCGTTACCTGCATAATTTAGCTAATTGCTGTTCACGCCTTCTCTACTAAGCCCAATACTTCCCATAATCGATATAAGATGAGAATCATTCTCAAAAACAAAACTGTTACATACTTTATTTCTGTATCAATTGCGTGCAAAAATAAATTATAATGTGGAAAGCAATTATAAGGAAGGATATCCCTTCCCAAAACCCGAACGCGTATCTGCAAAATTTAAAACAAAATATCACCAAGAGGGTCTGAAAATCTGCACAAAAAACATCCTACGTCTGCCAAAACAGGATGTTACGTGCATTACTGCTTCAGAACGATATCTCCGACTCAATGAACACGTAATCGTAATCGTCATCTTCATCACTCTGCCACGGAATCAACCCGCTCCAGCGAACGGGTGCAGTATCCAGCCCGTCATCCCCGAAGAAATGGGCATATCCAGCACGGAACACCAAATCCTCGCTGTAAGCATAGCTTCCATAGAGTCCAATTTCCCACCCAAGCGTTGTGTCGTCCTGTCGCCTGTTCAATGCTTCATCTGCCTCAAGATAAGACGCCACCAGTTTCAGCCCGATAACCTCGATCGGCTGTACTTGAACACCGAGTCCATAAATAAACACATTGGACAGCGCACCATTGCTGCCGGTCCATCCGTCTAAAAACTCACTGTACTCTACGTTCGAAAACATACGACTGAAAGGCATGGTGCGATCGTTATTCCACCAACTCTTATCCGGGTCACCGCCGCCCAAATAAGCAAAATGGGCAAACACGCGAGGCTGCCAGGCAATATCAAAGGTATAGCCCGCTTCCGCATTCACGGCAAATTCGTCTATGTCCACATCCGCTTCCCGATCAAACAGGCGAAACCAGGGATTGCGAACCCCCTCCACATCCCCAATCTGATACGCGGCTTCCAGTTCGAAATCAAACGCGCCCACGACGCCTGCACCGCGCAGTCCCAGCGTATGCAAATCAATATCGCCGCCGTCAATCAGCAATGTTGTGATAGTCCCGTCATCATCGCGCACATACATCCAGTACGCATCAAGCACGATATCGTCAATGCCCATATAACTGCCGTACAGGACATACAAATCCATATCGTCATCGCCAAAGTCACCAAAATTCTCTGAAAGCTTTGCTGCGATACCGTCAATGCTGAATTCCTCGTTGCCATAGGTCAGACGCAGCGCATCAAAGGGACGGCCATAGAAAAGGGACGACGTGTCGTTGTTCCCGATAAGGAACTGATTGCCCAACATGATCTCTTGGCGGCCCACGCGCATCCGCAAAAGCGAATCCCACATATTCCTCGCTTCAATGTACGCCTGATACATATAGACCGCGTCGTTGCTGCCGCGAAAATTATTGCCACATAAATACCAGGACGTAAAAGGGGTATCTTCATCCCGTCCCCAGACATGATAATTGTCCAGTTCGATGAAAGCGGAAACATCCTCCGTAAAATCCGCGGTAACATTGACCCGTGTGCGCTGTTCCACAAAACTGCTATCCCCAAGGCTGTCCAGGTTCATGTAATTGCCGCGAATCCGAATCTGTCCGCCCACCTGTACCTGCTGAAGCTCTGCAAGGGCCACAGTGCCTGCCAGTACAAATAATCCTGCAAGTATAGCAAATCTCATCATTATTTTAGTCTCCTGGTGGTTTAGTTAAACACCGTATACACTGCCTCACAAATCAATATGGAAAATCCTTTGAGTCCCAAACACACAACTTAGTACCACTGCCCCCAAAACAGTAATGGCAAATTATTCACTTTTCCTTTACTGATAGCTATTCTTAGACTTTAAAAGTATACCATTCTTATACAATTTATGCAAATAACAATACTTGCAAATACCTAAAGAATATCTTTACACATAATAGCAGTCAAGTCGCATTCAAACGCACTCAGAATTTAATGCAAGAAAAAGCGTTTCATAACGCGCCCTTAATTAACAAACTAACATTGTCGGCT
This sequence comes from uncultured Nitrospirales bacterium, assembly GCA_964493075.1. Taxonomy (GTDB): domain Bacteria; phylum Hydrogenedentota; class Hydrogenedentia; order Hydrogenedentales; family CAITNO01; genus SLFT01. The sequence goes on from CAZBNU010000038.1 coordinate 2,116, forward strand.
ATTCCACAGACGGCCAAGTGGATAGAATGTGCGTAATTCTGAAGATACATTACTGTAATAAGGTGGGTAGAGTAATTATTGCCTTGTATCAGGTATCCTCACAAGACCTAAAAGATGGGCAAAAAAGAAAATGGTCGGGGCGGAGAGATTTGAACTCTCGGCCTCCTGCTCCCAAAGCAGGCGCGCTAACCGGGCTGCGCTACGCCCCGTAAAGAACTCTATTCTAACATTATCAGGGCATGGTCAGCAAGAAATAAGCCGAGATTAGGAAATAGGTGGGTACTACAGTGTAAACGTAACAAAGGTAATGTCACAATCAAGCCCCTGTTCATTTACTGCTGGTCGCAGATAGTCCATTTTGTAAACCGTGATGAGATTACCGTCTGCGTATATTTTGTGAAGGAAATCCACAAGTTCCTGACTTGAAATTCCCTGCAGACGTAATTCTACCATCGGTTGTTTGGGCGACGCATTTCTCGGACGGTACTGTTCGAGCTGCGCTCTGGAACGCAAATTGGTACTGGTAAGCAGGTTGTCCACATGGGTGAAAAGGGAAAAGTCAGGGGAGCGTTTTTCCAAAATTTCCATGAGCGCTTTTTGTTTTTGCAGACGTTCTTCCTCATCCATTTTATACATCATCTGAAGCTCGTAGTCACCTTTCAGGGCAGCGAGTTCGCTTTGTGACTCAATATATCCCTTGCGTGGGCCCAGGGGAACATAGATGGCGAGGATAACCGCCAGAAGGGAAGCCAGTATCCCAAGTCCGAGAGCGATTTTTTCACGCATGTCAAGGTTATAAGGCATCTTTTTCCTCCTGACTTCTATAAGCGCGAATGCGGAATGTGGTACGCTCCCCCTGCAAGCGTGGTTCAGCGTTTTCGTCCAGAATAAAGGTATCCGATGCTTTGAGCCCTTCAAAGGCGGCTTCAAATTCCGCTGCGCTTCCCGTGGATCCGGAAATATCCAGCCAGGGGGTGCGTGCCCCGGGTGGTGAGACTCGAATCTCAGTAACAATTGCGCTTTCTGCAGGAATGCGCTGGTTAATCTCTTTAAGAAGGTCAAGTAGGGAGGGGTCACCGAAAACAGCGTATTCTACATCATCGCCCAAACCTTCGGACGACATGGCCTCTATTTCTTCTTCAAGGAGGGCAATCTCATTTTTTGCTGCCTCAATGACAGCCTCATTGCGCAGACGACCCTCATGATAATACCAGGCACCGCCGAGTAAAAATAACAGCGCAAGGCAGGCGGAAAACATGAGGTGGGCGACCACGCTTCGTACAGCACCATGAACCTGCTGGCTGTCGCGCATCAGATTGAAGGAAAGTCCTCCGCCTGCTGCACTGTAGCCTACCCCTATGGCGGCTTCCCAACGGTTATGATTGCCCTCTTCCCCACCTTTTATAAGTGTTTCAGAGGCCCCTTTAATACGACCGATAATATCTACCAAATCCACCGTGCAACCAAGGGTGTCTTCAAATATTTTTACCTCGTCGCTGCGCAAGTCTATGCCAGTGATGGATAATGTGCCAATATCACCCCCGCCGCGCCACTGCGCCAGAAAGGCGCGTAGTGTATTCTGGACTTCCCGTGCCACAGCTGACGGATTTTCAATGACTTGCTCAACCCCAACATGGATATTTCTAAAATAGGCAAGGACATTGTTGTACATTACCGCGATAACAGCATTCTTTTCCCGTATGTGCAATACGGCACGCAAACCACGAACGTTACGCTGTGTTGCCTGCCAAAGCGCCGTCATGCCCGCAGCATCCACCGCCGCAAGTTCTGGTTCGATGCCGCTCGCTTCCAGAATTCGCAACTGTTCTTCCAGATGTTGCCGGCGTGTACCGACGGCCAGTACTTCTGTGGTGCCTTCAATTTCCGCGATTATGCTGTGGTCCAGCAATAGTTCTTCCAGGGGAAACGCCAGGTGCGGTTCAATCTCAAAGGGTACCGCTTTCGCAACACGATTAAGACCTTTGAACGGAATGCGCAAGGAACGGACGATGGTAAAGGCGCTGGGAACACAGAGCACATAGGTGGTCGGGTGGATATGCAGCGCATCAAGTGCGGTGTTCAAGGCATTAACCAACGCGGCAAACCGGTCTTCCGGTACTTCGTATACAGCGCTACACGCCTGTACTTCAAGAAGTTTAGGCAACTTTCTGCCAGTTTTAATTACGGCCACACGAACTTCATCACCTGAAAATTCGATGGCGCCAATTTTTGCTGTTACAATCATACGGCTTCCTGAATCATATACTTGGTTTAAGGTCTCTGCATTATCAACGTACCCCGCGCGCGTAAAGTATACCAATTGATCTATATTTTAACCAACTATAAGTATGTACCCGTCAGCGCAAACCAATTATGAAACGTACTCACTGAATCTACGTTGACATTGTTATTGAACAATTTTCCACTCCAGAATCCGAAACATTTGACGGGAGATGTCATAAAAGTTCTGTTCTGCAGACCCTCCCAGTCGTGATAGTTCTTCCTCCATTTCTCGCTCATCGTAGGGATGGCGAAAAACATAAACTTCGCATCGTACCATCACATCATCTTTCATGGCATCCCCGTAGATGCGGAAAACATTGCTGTTAACGCGAAACATTCCCGACATGGCTTCGCTTTGCTGACGCCGCTGTAAGGCGCGCGGATTGATTTCTTCATCAGGAGAAACCACATTGCGGTTATTTCGGCGCCGCCTATTTTCTGTTTCCTCTGGGGGAAGCGGAATGTAAGGACTTAATCTGCTCACATCTTCAAATGGCGCCTGTCGGGCTTCATCATATATTTGTTGCGCAACAGTCATGTCCATGTTGCCAGTCTTACCGCCGATAACGGCTGCAATTACTTCCTCTCGCGCGGTGTTTACATTCACACGGCCTGCCCAGTCGCCATGAACAGTCAGATATTCAGACAAGGGAAGTTGTTGTTCTTCTTCATCCGCATTACCAAAATAAAGTTCTGCTGTGATCCCTTTGATAAGCAGTAATTCTTCTATGGTGTCCATGGGCCCGTTCTTACAGGGATATGGGTTTTCCAAACTGGTATAGTAACTATTTTCCGCGCCATCCGGTTCCTCGGCATCCATATCATCATAGTCAAGCCAGTCAATAATGGCGTCAACCGGGTCGTAAGCATCTCTGCTGCGAAGCGCAAAGAACTGACGCAATGCATCAATCAGAGGGTCATTGCGCTCCTGAGTGCCATTGTTATAGGTCAGCAGTGCATTCAGGTTAAGTTTCCCATATTCATCGGCAATGGATGTGCGCATGGTAGCGTCGTTCAGGGTCTGGAACGAAGCGCCCATGGCCCACTGGGAACCATCCAACTCGCTGTCAATGGGCGGCATGCCGGATTCGAGCATATCGGCGTATTGCTCTGCAAGGATCATCATGCCGTCCACGGCAGCCGACCGTGCCGCAAGTTGCGCCTGAAAATCTGCCCCCTGATTCTGGGCAAAGGACGCATCCACCTCCATTTCATACATGAAGGAAAATACAATTGCAGAAAGGAGCGCAACAAATACCAGCGCAAGAATAAGCGCTACGCCGGATTCATTATCGCCCTTCATATGGGATGGCTTTCGGGATCTATGGAATACATGGTCGTTCATTCTTCTACAATTTCATCCTCCAGTACCCGCAGGTGGTTGAAATCGGGAAAAGGAAACTCAACATTTCTGCCAAGTGGAAACGCCATCATAAGTTCAAGGTCCGGGTGTTCTTCGGGGTTGATGCCATTACGATAGTCTTCGCTTCTTTCTTCTTCGCTACGGGGGAAATTTATCCGTATCCACACCCCCCCCGGCAAACGCCGTTCTTCAAGCGAATCCCAAGTTTCCTGCCATTCTTTGCTTATGCCGTCGAAATACTGAATGTCCATGGAGGCCACCGGAATCGCCCGCTCGAAAATGTCCCACTGGGCGTCGCTGGTGTTGGCCACAAAATCCTGGGATTCCAGTTGCAACGGTTCCTCCCGTATCACTAGAACACTCCCCGGACGTTCTTCATCGTAAGGCAAAGATGAAGCGATAGTCTCACTCACTTCATTCCTGTCAACCACTTCGTAGGTCACCCATTTTGACACTCCCGGAAGAGAAAAAGGGCCCGGAAGAGGCAGCGAAGTGGCAAAGTGCAGGGTATCAGCAGGTCCATAGGCGCCATCGGTGGATTCACCCAAAAGTTGATACTCCGGTTGTGTACATCCTGCATCGGTGTATACGCCCTGTAGATTGAGGGAGAAGTTTCTCCATACAATCTGTTTGAAACGTAGCCGGTCAGCATTGTCCCGTGCCAGTGCCACGGTCGTTGTTACTGATGCAAATGTGGAATATACGATACCGACAATGATTGCAAGAATAGATACCGAAATCAGGAGTTCCAGCAGGGTAAATCCTTTACGGCAAACGCTATCATTTGTGTATACAGTTTTCATCATACTATTGTTGGGTTTGAATAACAGTTGACATTTCTGGATTAAGAAACGTATGAAATTGAAGAGATACCGTCTCTCCATCAGGGGAGGACAGGGTTGTAGTTACGTTATAAAACTCGATATCCATCATGAATGGGTTTTCGGAATCCCCCATGGGTTGTGCATCGTAGGTGTAACTGTAACCCGGATACCGCGGGCCAAAATCGGATCCCCCAGAAAGTTCTTCGGCGGCAACACCCATTTCCGCTCGCGCCACAGCAATTTCAAGCAACATGCGGGCATCTACTTCGTCTTGGGTGAACATGTGAAGGGACAATGCGGAAAAATGAGCATTCACCAGCACAAACATGCCGCCCCCCAAAATAGCCAGCGCCACCAGCACTTCTGCCAAGGTAAAACCGCCCTGGTTATTTCTATTACTCTTCATAGGATTAGTCCAGACGTCCTTCCTGGCTGATGCCCCGACCGGTAAGGGGGTTCCATAGCACCGTGAAATAGTCGCCGTCTTCGTTACGTAAATGGATGACTACTTGTTCCGTGAGGCCCAGCGGGGACACAGGAATTGCCACCACGCCACTGGATGCACTTCCTTCCGTCTGTAACACCCGTTCAATCCAGGTGCCTTCTGGAAGTCTATGGCGCTGTAATATGGGGTCTGACAATTCTTCTTCGTAGGGTTCTTCCAGAGACAGCGAAAAGTCCTGTTCGAAAAGCGGCCCAATTTCACTCAAAAAGCCTTCATCCTGTATTACATTTTGGGAGCGTGTAAAAAGTATTTGGCGGTGCCGTGCATTAAAACGATCGTACATCTGGGCGTCGGCTTCTGCCGGATCGAAACCTTCGGGCAAGTTTCCTGAAAGTCGTTGATCCCCTTCTGCACTGGCAACAAGCATTTCCGAAATATCTGCCGATGAATAGTCCCCTGAAGAACGAAACTGGGAGAACATGCCAAGTTGATCTACTGACTCCTCAAGCCCTTCTGTGGGTTCGGGATATACCATTTTTGCGGCATAATACTCTTGGTTATCCAAATCAATGTAAACAACCAGTTCCGTGCCAAAAAGGGCGGCTTCCGAAACCGAACCTGAACCATAATGAGCAAGACGTCGTGCCTCTGCATCTAATTCAGAAAAAATAAGAAGCGGCAAAAGTTGCGGAAAGGCAACTGCAGCGATCAACCCCATGATCAGGATGACAGCACACAGTTCAATCAGGGTAAAACCGGGATCATGCACAAATGCAGCCCTCCCAAAAGTCGAACGTGCATGGGGGCCTTTCCTAGAAATCATCGCTTGATATGTCTGCATTGATATCATCGCCGCCGGGAGTTCCATCGGCACCGTAAGACAAAATAGTGTACTTGCGTGAATCATGTTTTTGATAGATGTAGGCGTTACCCCACGGGTCCATGGGAACCTTGGGCGGATCCATAAATGGCGCTATCTGGTCAAGTGAATCCGGCAGCCGCCTGTTGTTTTTTAGCATATAACCGGTGACCGCAGATTTCATCGCCTTAATTTCTGCCTGTGCCTTTGCCTGGTCAGCATCATCTAGAGCGCCGAACAGGTACACGCCTGCAGTTGTAGCCAGCAAGGCGATAATGGCAACCACCACCATCAATTCCACAAGTGTGAAGCCAGCCTGTGCATTATGGTGCATCCGCTGATGCCGAGTTTCAGTTTTTTGCATCATTAACCTCCTATATTGGTGCTCAGTTGGAAAATTGGAAGCAGGATAGCTAGCACCAGCAATCCTACAAAAAGTCCCATCACAATAATGATCATCGGCTCTATAAGAGCGACAAGTGCGTCAATGGTTAAGCGCACGTCTTCATCAAAAGTATCAGCAATCTGCAGCAACATATCTTCGATTTCACCGCTGCGTTGTCCAAGTTCTATCATGTGTATCATCATCGGCGGGAACAGATTGGTTTCCTTCAGAGGCTGTGCCAAATCGCGACCACGCCTTACACCTACTTTAACGTCGTCCATGCAACTTTGGATGAAGGCATTGCCAAGAATTGTGTTTACAACCTCCAGGGCGGGGAGCATCATGAGCCCGCTTTGGAGCATGGTGCCCATTGTTCTGGCAAAGCGCGCACACACCAGTTTCAAGTGAAGCTGCCCATATAACGGAAACGATAGTTTAAGGTGATCCCACTTCTTTTTCCCGTTTTCACGGCTGACCCAGAATCGCCATAGAAAAAAGATCAGTCCGAAAACGATAAGGATAGCCCACCAATAGGAGCGCATGAAATCGCTTGAAGCGATAAGTGCTCGGGTCAGACCGGGAAGTTCAGTACCTTGTCGCTCAAACATGCGGGTAATTCGCGGTACGATCACCATTACAAGAAAAACAATGATACCCACGGCGAAAAAGCCCATAAATACCGGGTACGCGATGGTACTTAAAAGCTGGGAACGCAGTTTGGATTGTCTTTCGAGAATATCCGCCAAACGCACCAATACCTGCTCAAGCGTGCCGCTGACCTCGCCCGCCCGCACCATGTTGATATATAAATCGGAAAATACCTTTGGATGATCGGCTAGGGAATCGCCCAAGCTCTTGCCGCTGTTCACTTTGTCCCGAACTTCGTAAATGGTGGTGCGTAATTTGGGGCGGCTGGTCTGATCAATGAGCGCATTCAACGCTTCAAGCACCGGCATTCCTGCGCGAAGTAACACAGCCAATTGGCGTGTCATGAGGCAGATGTCCCGCAGCGAAACGCGCCCCTGGGTGGCAGAAAACCGCTTTGTAATGCTGCTTTTAGTGAGGGTGCCTGCGCTGGAGGTGTCTTCGCGGATGTCGGTTGGGTACAGTTCTTGTTCACGAAGTTTTTGACGCGCCTGCGCCGCGCTTTCGGCATCAATAACCCCACGCGTCGTCTTGCCCGTGCTTTTGATGATTGCTTTGTATTCGTATACTGCCATTGATACTCTTCGTTTGTTATTCGAGCACTTCGTCACGGGTTACACGGAGAATTTCTTCTATTGTGGTTTCACCGCGTAACATCTTATCAGCGCCATCTTCACGCAGGGTGCGCATGCCTTCACGGCGCGCCTCCCGCTTAACCACGTTGGAGTCCGCGCCCTGTAATATTAATTCTTGGATATGGGGCGACATCACCAGCAGTTCAAAGATACCGCTACGTCCATAATACCCACGGTCGCTGCATTTTTCACATCCTTTCCCACGATAAATAGCGGTGAGACGTGGGTCATCGGGAGATACGCCAAGTTCTTTGAGACTTTCCGGGTCAGGTGCATACGCTTCCTTACAGACTGGACAGATTCTCCGGACAAGTCGTTGCGCTTGTATGGCGATCGTGGAGGAGGTGACGAGAAACGGTTCGATGCCCATGTTCATGAGGCGGGTCACAGCCCCGGCACTGTCATTGGTATGCAGTGTGGCAAAAACGAGGTGGCCGGTCAGTGATGCCTGTACTGCCATCTCCGCAGTTTCCATATCTCGAATTTCGCCCACAAGAATAATGTCCGGGTCCTGACGCAATATACTGCGCAGACCAGCTGCAAAGGTGAGTCCGATTTTGGGCCGCACCTGAATCTGGCCAATACCAGGAATAAGATACTCAATCGGGTCTTCAACGGTAATGATATTCTTGTCAGGGGAATTAACGCGCTGTAACGCCGCATAAAGTGTCGTAGATTTCCCTGAGCCCGTCGGCCCTGTAACCAGAATAATGCCGTGGGAACTGGTGATAAGCCGGTCCATCAATTTGTGATCACGGGAATCCATCCCTAATTGCTCGAGACTGAACAGGAAGTTGCCCTTTTCGAGTATGCGCATGACAACCCGTTCCCCGTGGGCAATGGGTATAATGGAAACGCGAATGTCAATTTCCTTGCCACTGAGCCGGATTTTTATGCGTCCGTCCTGAGGCAGACGATGTTCGGCAATGTTGAGGTTCGCCATGATTTTTACGCGGGAAACCAAAGCCGCCTGTTGCGTTTTGGGTACTGTAAATTTTTCGTACAAAACACCATCAATGCGGTAGCGTGCACGGACGGTATGTTCAAATGGTTCAAGATGAATATCGGAAGCCCGTTCCTTGACAGCCCCCGAAATAATCAGATTGATGAGTTTGATGATGGGCGCTTCATTGGCAAGATCAAGCAGATCCCGTTCGGATTCGCTATGATCCAAGGTGTGAACCTTGCCATCCTCTTCCCCACTCAACACGATATTATCAATGAGTTCACCTGCATTTTCGCTTTGCTGTTCAAAGTAGGTGTCAATGATAAACTGAATATCCGATTTACTGCACAGTGTAGGGGTAACAGAACCGTCAAGCAGAAGACGCAAATCATCCAGAGGAAGCAGGTTAATGGGGTCATTGATGGCAACGAGATACGAAGCGCCGTTTTTCTTGTAGGGCACCATGTGATATTCGCGGATAAAACTGATGGGCACCTTCGTGGTCAGCGTAGCATCCACCTGATCTCGGACATTAGGCTCATATTCCAATCCAAACTGTATGCCGAGTGCGCGAAGGATGCTTTCTTCCTCCACATACCCCAAATCAAGTAATATCTCACCGATTCGCCGAGCCCGGAGTTTTTGAAGTTCCAGCGCTTCGTTCACCTGGTCGGTATGCACCCAACCCTCCTGCACCAGAATTTCACCAAGCTTAAGTCCCTGAGCAATATGCATGATTATCTTTCAATGTCGCCACGGCCAAAGTTCTGGGAAGAACGGCGGCCACTGTAAACTTCTGAGCGCTGCAGGGTCGGACGGTAGTTCTTCCGCAGATCATGCTTCCGAAATACTTTGTCAAAGAATCCCGAGTCAAATAGTTCCTGCACATTCGCGTCGTAATATTCGTTGATTCGTTGGTGGGTCAGGCGGTCGCTGTCCATCCCTTTTTTAATGATGTGCGGTGTTATAAGGACCACCATATTTCGTTTTTCCCGTCTGACAGCTCGTGATTGGAAAAGCCAGCCCAAAAGGGGAATATCCCCCAATATGGGAGACTGCTTTTTGTCGCGAACGGAGTTGTCGCGAATTAAGCCGGCAATGACCGCTGTGGACCCGTCACGTACCAGCGTCTTGTTGGAGACGAGAGACTTGTTGGTTGTCGGGCCAATGATATCCACGGTGCCTACCTGTGTGGCGTCAGTATCCGATATTTCGAGTTCCACTATCATCATCACGTTGTCGCCCTCAGAAATCTGGGGGGTCACTTTCAACTTCACGCCGACTTCTTCGCGTTCAACGCGCGTATAGCCGCCGTAGTATCCTGCCCCGGCAGAGGTTCCATCGTTCTGTCGCGACGAACTGGTACTGGTAATAAACGGCACTTCCTGACCCACTACAATGCTGGCCTCTTCATTGTCCATCGTAACCAGACTGGGTTGAGAGAGCACCTCCACATCGGTTATCTTTTCCATCGCCTGAAATAATACCGGGACGAAGGGTACCTTGATTTTACGTCCTTGCCAGGTGAAACTCATGTCATCGTACACGCCCATGGTCATGCCGCCTTCAGTGCCAAGTCCCATAACAGCATTGGCCAGTGCAGCCCGTGGCCCGCCAACAATCTCGCCTGCCGTTTGCGCCGTTTGCACAAGTTCACTGATGGTGGCGGTGTTGCTCATGCCGAAAGCATCATTACCGGTGACGGAGGCCGCGTCCACGGTAAGACCGTAATCGTTGCTCATCGTGACATCCATAACAACGGCGTCTACACACACTTGGCGTTGAGGCACATCCAGGCGTGCAATAAAGGCTTCAAGCAATTTGTAGTCTTGTGGGGAAGCGACAATGAGCAGTGCGTTGGTGCGGTCATACCGGGTAATCTGAACTTTTTGTTCAAAAGGCTGCACTTCTGGTGCAGCGCCGCCACCGGATAGAGATGCTGGCGAAGCACCACCACCGGCGCCGCCGGCACCGCCAGCAGTCGCCTGTCGACGTGGGGCTGTGCCAATCAATGGCTGTATTGCCTGCTCAATAGCTTCAGCCTCAGCGTTCAGCAACTGGTATATATGCATGTTATTGGATTCGTAAGGAGTAGGCGTGTCAAGACGTTTCACCAGATCGCGAACCTGAACCATCATGCCCTCTGTGGCAACTACTATCAGTGAATTGAGACGTTCATCGGGCACCATACGTAGCACTTCTTCTCGGGATCCAATAACCTCAGAACCTGTGCGTTGTGTCGGCATGGGACGGGTGGCTCTTACCGGTCTAACCGGTGTGGGCGGCATTTGCGGTTGTGGTGGCCCCGGGCGACCTCCTGGACTTGCTGTGTCCACCATCAAGACCTGGCTGATTTGATTGCTCAGCACTTCCGCACGGGTATATTCCAGGGTGAATATTTCCATATTGGTATCAAAGCCAGGCACATCTGCCTGTTCGAGAAAGGCAAACATGCGACGTAACCCATCAGCAGAATCGGTAATTATAAGGGTGTTTGTCGGCGCATAGACATCTATCTGTCCATTTTTGGAACCCAGAATCTGGAGCGCCCGCTGTATTTCTTCAGAATTCCCATGTTCCACTGTCAGAATATGGGTCGAAAAACCATCATAACCGGAAAGTATGTGTTCTTTATCCATCACCAGCGGTACTTTTTCAGAAGTAGTGACCTCTGTGATCGGAACGATTTTTATCAAATGACCATCTAGACTTTCCACCATGGCGTAGCCCCTTGAAGTTAGAATAGATTCAAGAACTTCATAAGCCATTTCCGGAGGGATTTTGTCGTGGGTGATGATGGTCACTGTGGTCGCCGTAATATTGGGGTCAACATCAAAATTTCTACCTGTAAGGCGACTGATGGACTCCACCACGTCGTACAGAGGCGCATCCTGAAAGTCGAAAGAAATGGGGTCGGAAGGGGTGGCGCCGGTTTTCTCTTCAGACGCCATAGGATGTCCGCCAACAATTCCCGGGGTACCACTGTCCGGCGCAGCAGTTCTCGCAGGTGGTGGGACCGCACGCACGGGGCGGGTTGGCATGACAGGCGGCGCAGGTGGGCGCATTGGCCTTGACCCCGGTGTTATGGGGCGGGAAGACCGTGGCGTTAATATTGGTGAAGCAGGTTCATCGTAATACTCTTCCTCTGGTATTTCGTACCCGGAACTATCCTCGTAATCCTGACCCTGAGGGGCTTCATAGCCAGGATCATACTGTTCGTCCGGCTGCATTTGCATTTGATCCGCTGGAGCATATTCCTCTTCCGGATACTGCTGCTGGTAGTCTGCCTCATCTGTCGGTTGGGCATACGATGGTAGGGCCAACGCCAGACCTGCAAGAACCAGCATGGTAGTTAGAATGATATCCTTAATATTCAGCACAGACCTTCCTTCCTGGATAAAGTGTTACGCTTGATGCAACATTTCTGAGGGGTCATTTGTCCCTTTTGAATTCAGAGTAAAATACACATACACTTATTGTTATAGCAACAGACAGACTGAAAAGATTGCTTAATCCAGTCTATAGTTCAACACACGCGGTTTACCCTCGCGAATGATACCTATACGAAACGAATTGGCATTCTGATATTTCTCCATGATTTCCATAATCTTTTCTTCACTGTCTATGCGCTCATTGTTTACGGTCTGTAGCACATCGTTATCCTGGAAACCTAGTTTTTGGGCCAGAGGTTGTTTTCCAATATCGGGCGCCGTTATCCCCAGAACATTACCCGAATCATCTCTGTATAATTCTGGACGTAACGAACTGAGCGATGCGTAGTTGTCAAAAACCTCCTGAATCAATTCTTCCCGATTTACACTGATACGCTCTACAGCGCTATCGTAGCCCGTAGGCGGTGTTGGATGGTTGCGGGGCGTGGCGGAAGTGGGTCGGACAGTGGCCATTCTTGGCATTGCACCGGGTGTATCGCCACCATCAACAGCATCTTCCATACGAAGACGTTCGCGTTGGGGTGGGTCCAGTCGCTTGTTCAGCAGGATCACTTCTCGCTGGTAGACCAATTCGAGAATAACATTTTCGACGACTTCCTGACCGATCAGAAAAGACTTTTGCGGTTCCCGATTGTCAAGGTTCTCAATAAAGGCTGTAGAAAAAGGATCGCCAGGATCCAAGGCTATAGTGCCTTTTAAGTTTAAATTAAGTTCGGTATCGGCGATTTCCGAATCCATTGGCAATTCGGGTTCCACCATTTCTGGCGGGGGTAGGGCGCCCGGGTCCCATTTCCCTGCAGGACCAAAAAGACCGCTACCCACCAGCGCGTTGTACTCTTCCCTATCGCCAGGAAGGCGAACAAGATTTCCCGTCTCCAAGGGCTCCACAGTAAACAGCGCCTCATCCAGTTCAATCGTCGGCATGGGTGAAAACATTTGCCGCACAGCAAAAGTTCCGGCTACAAGTACAGCTACCGCAAGCACCACGTCAAGGATGCGAAATATCTGACGTATGACTAAACTTCTTACCATAAAACACTTCTATCGTTGTAGAATACAATTTCAAAAACAAACACATTGCAATGTAACCACTCTCGAAAATGTCTGCGGGTCTTGGGAAAAAGTGAAAACACCGCATGACTTTCACCATCAAGAAACGCCTTGTTGAAAATAGCGGTTGACAGAATCCTTCCCATTGAAAGAATAAAAATAACCCACTTTATTCGTATACGATCTCACAATAGCACCGTAACTATGGCTTACACCCCCGTTAGTGTAAGGAAATAGAATACCGAAAAGCAACGCGCCGGCTTGCAAAAATTGAAATATGAACTTATATTTTGGGTTCCCAGCCAGGTTCATATTCCCGTTTCCATAAGGCCATTGCTTCAGGATTGTCCACAATATGACCCCTAGCGTCACATCGTAGTGTACACCCGGTGCGGTAGGCAATGTTGCCCAGATGACTCATCAGCGTGCTTTTATATCCCGTTTCAATTTCAGCATTGAGTGACTCGGGCTTGTTTTCTCTTATAGCGTTGAGGAAATTATCAACGTGTTCGTTGCCCCCGAGGTCGCCTGACTTTTCCTCCACCACCTGGCCTTGTTCGTCTTTAAGGGAATAGTTTGTGCTGCCAAGGGTCAAACTTCCATTTTCACCGTAGAACGTAGCGCCAAAACCGTTGCCGCCTGCACCGGGCTGGTTGCAACTGAGCCCCTCCCATGTGATGGTCTTGGCACCACCAAAGTCGTAGGAAACGCTATGCGTGTCCGGCGTTTCCTGATCATCAGCATACCGGTAACGACCTCCAGCGGCAGTTACTCTTGATGGATAATTCACGTTAAGCCCCCATCTGCATAGGTCCAATACATGGGTGCCATTGTTGCCAAGTTCGCCTGTACCCCAGTGCCAGAGCCAATGCCAGTTGTAGTGCAGAACATTATCTTTATAGGGACGACGTGGCGCGGGACCCTGCCAGAGTTCGTAATTCAATCCATCAGGCACGTCGGTTTCCTGCCCATGACCAATCGTACCCCGCAATGCCGCATACCAACTCCGCGCAAAATAGCATGAGCCTATGGCACCTTCATGCAATTTCTGAATGGCCTCCTGTAAGACAAGTGAAGAGCGACGCTGGGTTCCCATTTGTACGCAACGGTCGTATTTGCGAGCGGCTGCAACTAACAGTTCCCCCTCCGCCGGATTGTGGCAGCAGGGCTTCTCAACGTAGACATGTTTTCCCGCAGTACATGCCATGATCGCTGCCGGCGCGTGCCAGTGGACGGGAAGGGCGAACACCAGGGCATCCACTTCCGCATCATCAAGGATTCGCCTGAAGTCACCAACGGGTTGCGGCGGTTTATTCGCTGTTTTTGCAACATCTGCTGCGCCTGCTTCAAGTCGTTTGGCGTCCGTATCGCACACATACTTGACGGTGCATCCGGCTGTGGAGGCAAAGGTTTGAGCAAGAGCGCGTCCGCGGCTCATGCCGACAACCCCAACAACAATCTGGTCATTGGCGGCAGCAATACTTGGCACAAGGGGGGCCGCTGTCACAATAGCAGCGCCGCTCACCGCGGTGCGTTGGATGAATTCACGACGATTGATCAAATTAGACATTGATGTGTATCTCCTTTTGGATATCAGCCTACCGATAGCGTCTGGGCCGTGTCAAATTTACTGATAGGACAGAAAAAAAATCCCCCTCACTGGTGGAGGAGGATTTTACAAATCGAGGAGGCACTATTTTTATTTCGCAAAAACTGCAGTACCGCTGTAACCAAGGGGTGCATACACGTAGTTTTCACCGAAACGTACCTTGCTGGGATAACCCATAACGGGCGTTAGCGCGTTGAGCATGGGAGGTGACGCGCTGAAATCATATTGTGCTATACCGGCACTGTTAACAGAGATATAGGCCGTATCTCCCTGTACTCCCAACAGGCTTATCCAGTATTGGCCCACTGCGATTTCCTGGTTGTCCGTAAAGAGCCCCTCCCGGTTGAGCGCGTACGCACCGATAATGTATTCGTTTCCGTAGTAGGGCATCACATCTTCTACGGGCAGGTCATTTTCCGGATAGTACCCGTAACTGTAGCCGCTGTAATAAATACTGACGTTGTCCGCCATAAAAGACCAGTAGCCCACGGGCAGGTGTGTAGAATCGAGCAGTCTTACCGTACTTCCAACCATCTCCGTGCTTCGAAGTACCGTAACTGTTTGCCAGTCCTGTCCATATTGGGTGTCGTTGAAGATCAGTCGTTTGGTTCCCGGTTGCTGGTAAACAAAAATGCCGGGGACATTGACAGCGCGGCTGACTTCGAGGGTGGCAGGATTCAGGAAATGCAGGTAATGGGCGCATATCGGCCGGTCCATTCGATCCGTACCGACCTCTTTCTTGGTGGTAATCAGCGCCTGGCCTTCCGACGTGCTTACTGCAAGCACATTCTCATAGCCGAGGCCAACGGAGACCGTTTCGTCCGCCCCTGCCAGGTCAACAAAGGCAAGACCCTGCCAGGGCTCAGCATTACCAAGGATAATGTCATAGGAAGCAGCAGACCCGCGAAGCATGAGGTAGTCACCGGCAAGACTGGCGCTTTCACCATCATACCCGCCGTAGTAATAATACATGGCATCCTTGTTCATGTCCTCTGCCATGGGCATATCATAGTACCACCAGCCGCCCCACCAGGGATTTAACGCAACTTCCCATTTCCCTGCGATAACCGGACTGGATGGATCCGTGAAGTCAGTCAGGAATACCTGGTAATACGACCGGTATTCGGGTTCATATTCGTACGCTGATGAAACAGTTACTACGGAGTCATTCCAGACGAAGGTGTTTGACACGTAGGGAGTGGGCAAAGATACAACACCGCCTATCACATCAAGGGTAGGATGTGAGGCGCGAAGCAGGGTGTCGCCTTCATCGTAACGCGAAATGACTTCCACACGCCAGTCGCCCGAAAGGGGCGCTACATCAGTTATATTTTCAGCGAGGGTAACAGCATTCACAACACTGGGGGTATCCGGGTTAGAAGCATCAATGACGGCAAGTTGTTCCATGGTAACGGCGTAATATAGCCCTTCACTACGGAACGAACGCAGCGCGCTTCCCTGGAGATCAGCATAGCCACGAGCAGCAAGGCCATCGTGGGTGTACGATACAAACTGCAACCGGTCGTAACCACCGCTGCCATTATTCCAGCCGCTGAAGGGAATAAGCAGCATGTCGTCCAATACCGTGAAGGCTTTCACATCGCTGTAGGCTGTTGACCAGGACCAGTCTTCCCCAAAACTTTCATAGGCAATTCGATTCGGCGCACTTGGATCGCTGACATCAAAAAGGCTTACCATGACCCTGCGGCCATCTGTATCATCCACGCCCAGCGCAATCAAACGCTCCCCACGCGGTTCTATATGGGTGGACCAGCCGGGGATTTTAAGTTCACCCTTTACCTCCGGGTTGGCAGGATCAGACAAATCCACCACAAACAACGGATCGACCTGCAGATAAGTGACGATATAGGCCAACGGCCCATCAAAGCGGGTGGCGTACAAACTTTCACCGGAAGCATTGACCAGAGAGGTCTGTCCTAGTTGCATGATGGCATCTGGATTCGTAATGTCGAAGGTGGTCACATAGGTCTGGCGATCCGGCCACCACGTGTTCGTGACAACACGTAACGCGCCGTTCCAGGCATCCATCTTGAAACGGTCTGCCATGTAACCGGTCACAAGGGTGTTTCCCCTGACCAAAATTTTTCCGGCTGGATCGGTAATATCAACATACGTAATAACGCTGGAATTGTCCCAGTCTGTGCTGACACAGAAGATGGCATAGTTCGTTGCCTGTATCAGGCTGCCATACCCCGGAAAGGAAACACGGTCGGCTACTGCGATGTTTGCGGTGTCAGCGACATTGACGCTGACCGCCCAGGTCGCCCCGTAGGATTTCGCCTCCGGTTCCACCACCACGGTATCGTCCGTATCCGCCGGCAGGGTGTAGTAGGTGTAATCACTGCATACGGTATAGATAATGTCCCCAACCATGCGGCTGTCCACAAGGTCGCCCTCAAAGGAGAAAACGTTTTCCGTGACTACCTGACTCGGATTCGCTATGTTCAACACATAAAGTTTTGATCCGTAGGTAATATTGAGTCTTCCCGCCTCTTCGGTGATGTCATGCGCATAGCTCACCAGCACATAGGCGCGTTCATCAACAAGATACAGATCACGCGGATACCCGAAAGTAGGCGTAGTGGCCAACAGCGCTTCACTTGCCAAATCGGCAATGATTAAACCGCGATACTGATTCAGAATAAATAAAAGATCGCCATCGCGACGGATAATGTCTGGTTCCACCAGTTCGCGCTCGCCCCCTTCAGTATCCCCGTCTTCAGCCGTGGGAGTGTCGTATTCCATATCGTCGCGATAATAATTATTGGAAGTGTCGGCGCTTGTAAAAGCAACGTCGGAGTATTCCCCTTCTACCTCGCCTTCAGGAATGGGTTCTCCCTCCGGCTCTGGTTCCCCTTCTTCCATCACTTCGCCTTCTACAGGAGTTTCTCCCTCCACGGGAGTCTCCCCTTCCACAATCGGTTCCCCTTCCCCTTCCACATCATCGGGGTTTGGCCTCAGCCAGGGACAGCCCTGCAGAAAGGTTAAGCATGCTATCAACAGTAGAACAGCAACAAGGCGCGTTTTCATGGGAGTACCCTTTTACAATTAACTGCAACCGGTTATTGTCTTTCGTACAAAACAAAGTCTACTATAGTATACCACTAATCTGACACGATGTGACGGATAATTATCTGAACTGAAGTGCGAACAGGTCTGCATCTTTCATAATGAATTTGAGGCGGATGGGAACCTCGGCAAGCAAACTGAGGTCACTGGCGCCGCTCCATTTAACGGGGCGGTCTATCATATCTCCGATGATTTCTTCACACTCGTCTGCTGAAAATCCTGCCAGGGGCATTCCTTTTTCATCCAGGAGCGCCACTCGAACAAAGCCCGCTGCGGAGGTACTGAAGTTGATGTGCAGCGCGTTGCCAGTGAACTGCAACGGGACAGTAGTAAAAGACCCACCTTCGTACCCGGCACAGACAGATGCGAAGCCATCCAGGCGCAGTGTATACCGGTCCAGACGGGCGGTGGGCTGCCCATAGTTGTGCTGTATGTAAAAGGACATTTCATCGTTGCCAGTGGATACAATGCCACGGGCCGGGTAATTGGTGCGGGAAGTCCAGTTCTCAAGGCCGATACCGGGCCGCACAAAACCCTCCATGAAGGTGCGGGCATAAACGGTCCCGCCACGGCTGGTCATAAGAACGTTGTCGGAACAGTCTTTGAAATAACCGGATTCCACACCCAGTGCAGCGGCTTGTTCGGGACTGATAACCTGTCTGCCGGGCATGAACCGTGCCGCAAGGGCAATGTAAATATGGGGCGCACGGAAATAGGGTAAGGTTTGATTGATATAAATGTGTTCTGGCGGTGCATCCCCTGCCGTCATGACTTCGGGGGCGCTCCAGGTCTTCAAGTCGCTGGAAGTGCAGCGGCTGACCCAACGGTAACCGTCATACCCGCCCCCACTCCAGGTGCGGAAATAGCAAACATAACAGGCTTCCGTGTCAGACCAGAACGCGACATTTTGTGAATCAAATTGACCTTCATGAATAACGCCTTCATGTAGCATCCGCCATTGCAAACCGTCCTCGGACGCGAATATGGAAAGACCCGTTTTTTCGGTTCCTGCAACTGCCAGGTATTTCTCGACAGCCGGTGCATCTGGCCGGGTATTCAGGAAGGGCGCAAAGTTATGGGAATAAGGAGCATGATTCGCCAGAACAATGTTGTTTTTTCTGCTGCCATCATATTCGAACAAGTCGAATTCAGGCTTCACCCAGGATATGCCGTCTTTGCTCTCTGCATAACAGGTTACTTCGCTATTGGAACCATCCTTTTTCGCCTCCGGCAGACCGCGATAATACATACGGTATAAATCCCCGTCCTGAAACACAGTGATATACCCGCAATAGCGCCCTTCCCAGGGGGCATCAAAGCGGATGGAGATATCCTTGTGTACCGGATTCCCAAGACTCAACGAAAGGTTATCCATCTGGTCGATGAGATACTGGTCCACAAACAGTTCCCGATCAGACTCTATCATTAGTGGTCCGGCAAACGAAGCGCCACAAAGGATGCCAGCTACTACGATTAACAAACAGAAACGATTCATGCCAAATTTTCTCCTAAATAAAATTCAAGTCAAATGCTATTATCAACACTGTCCCTTATGTCCCTTATGCCCCTTTCGTCTCTTTCGCAAAACGCCTATAGCACTAATGGCGGGAACAGTCTTCAAGACGTTCCCGCCATTTATGCCATTATGTATTCTCTTTACTCACACATTTCCCAGATAGACGATTGGCCCATGCCGCCGCCTACGCACAGGGTGGCAAGACCGAGGCTGTTGCCGCGCCGTTTCATCTCATGCAGCAGGGATACAATGATGCGTGCGCCGGTGCAGCCCACGGGATGACCCAGACCGATGCCGGAACCGTTGACGTTGGTGATGTCGCGTTTGAGGCCAAGCAGCTTTTCACAGGCAAGATACTGTGCCGCGAAGGCTTCGTTCAATTCCACCAGTTCAAGGTCTTCCAGTTTCAGGCCGGTGCGTTCCAATGCTTGAAGAGACGCAGGAACAGGGCCGTAGCCCATAAGTTCCGGCTCCACCCCTGCCATGCCATAACCACGCAGCCGTGCAATGGGTTTGATGCCCAGTTCTCTAGCCTTGTCTTCCGCCATCATGACTACTGCCGCTGCAGCATCGTTAATACCCGAAGCATTACCGGCAGTAACCGTTCCGTCTTTTTTGAAAGAGGGCTTCAAGCGTTGCAGGTTGGCAAGAGTTAATCCCGGACGGAAGTGTTCGTCTTTATCAAAAACAACAGGGTCGCCCTTTTTCTGAGGAATTTCCACAGGAAGAATTTCTTCCTTGAACGTTCCGGACTGTGTGGCCTGTTCCGCGTTGTTATGGGAACGCAACGCGATCTCGTCCTGTTCTTCACGGGAAATATCATATTTTTCCGCAAGGTTCTCGGCGGTAAGTCCCATGATAAGATCGCACCACGGATCGGTCAGACCCGCCCAGATGCCGTCCATCATGGTGCCGTGCTGCATACGCTTGCCCCAGCGGGCATCATTCAACACATAAGGCACGCGGCTCATGACCTCAACGCCGCCGCCAATGGCCACATCAAGATCGCCCAACATAATCTGTTGCGCTGCATAGATGATGCACTGCATGCCTGACGCGCAATTACGATGGATCGTAACGCCAGGCACTTCAATAGGCAGCCCGGCATGTAACGCAGCAAGACGCCCAGAGGGCCCTTCATCATAACGCTGCATGCACTGGCCAACAATCACATCGCCCACCATGTCAGGCTTGATTCCTGCGCGGTTCACGGCTTCCTTAACAACCGACCCCATCAGGTTCGGCGCAGGATAATCCTTAAGCGTCCCGCCAAAGGTTCCAATTGCAGTTCTCACCGCCGATACTGCGACTACGTTTCTCATGACTTCTCTCCCTTTCCTGGAAAATACATTCCAATATCTGTATTAAACCCACAGTTCACTACTGCCTCATAGTAGCATTTTTATTGATTTCAGTCAAATCAAACGAAACGGGAACTCGTTAACTACCATGATGGTTAGGGATAACAGGGTGAACTATCGAGAAATAAGTTGAATGAATTAGGCATAGTCCCTTTAGTTCTAAAGATTCCTTTGCGAATATTCTCTGAAAGCATGTTAAATGCATTACTCCGTATCACAGTGGTATTGCTGTCCGCAGCTGATTTCTGAATCTTGGTATATAACAAGTGTGCGCGGCGTGCTTTTCCGGATATTTCGTATGAGACCGCCAGATAATAATTGGGCGTTATGGCATTTGGATGCTTCTTTACGATTGAAGTCCAGAAATGTACCATATCATCTCCTCGACCATTGTACAAAAGGTTAAATATGCGGTCCAAGCGTTCGGCAGTAATTGGAGACTCAGGCGCCAGCCATAACAATTCCTCATACGTTTTGCGCGCTGCTTCAATATCGTTCATCGCTTCATACACCTCTCCAATACATGCAAGAAGCCCCAAGTCAGAAGGTGAGATGCTCAAAGCGGTGTAGAATATTCGCAAAGATGTTTGGTATTCGTATTGAGTTAAGAAATAGTCGGCGACCTCACTGCAACGCGACACCGCAACATCCGTCATGGCACCGTCAATTGATACAGCTTCATGTATATACGATAATCCTTCATCCACGTCACCACGCACCATTGATAAGGCTCCAATTCTTATTAATGACGGTGCATGTTCTGGATACAAAGAAAGTAAATCGTCATAACACATGAAGGCTTCTTCTTGCTTATCTGAACGTTCAAGAAACAAAGCCTCATAATAACGGGGGGT
Source organism: uncultured Nitrospirales bacterium (assembly GCA_964493075.1). Taxonomy (GTDB): domain Bacteria; phylum Hydrogenedentota; class Hydrogenedentia; order Hydrogenedentales; family CAITNO01; genus SLFT01. The sequence goes on from CAZBNU010000038.1 coordinate 23,433, forward strand.
GACAGCCTCTGGGTGTTTTTCAGTCTGAAGTTTCCAGAAATTTAATGCTTCATTCCGACGGTTTTCAGGCAACCGTTGAAATAATACATCAATCTTTGTCGCTGCCAATTCAGAATTAGGATCAATACCCAGCACCACTTTATAGGTTTTACGCGCCTCTTCATAATTATTCATATATTCATATATTTCAGCAACATGAAGTATTAGTGGGATATGTAGCGGTTTGATATCTAAAGCGGCTTCACATAAGAAAAACGCTTTTTTATATTTGCCTTTATCGATTAAGCGCTGTACAAGTTCACTGCAGGTCAGTATTGTTGGCCCAACTAAATCTTGATTGAAAGATATTGCTTTTATCATGTATTCAACCCCTGTATTTACCTGCCCATTCAGTATCATTCGTGCTCCAAGATTCTTCCAGGCATTTGCAAATTCAGGATGTGATATGATTAGTTGCTCATATATCAACTCTGCCTCTTCGTATTTGCCCTGCTGTTCAAGATTGCACGCCGTAAAATAGCGCGGTTCTGCAGCTTCAGGATACATTTCTGTCAGTGATTTCCAAAAGTTCAGTTCCGATTCTTTCTGATTCACTTTTGAATTTTGAAATAAATTATGCAATCGGGTTGCTGCCAAAGACGATTCTGGGTTTGATAGTAATACGTCTTTGTACATTCTTATTGCGGTTTCCACATCGTCTTTCGCGATATAAATGTCTTCAATACGGACAAGCGGCCAGAGATCTCCGGGAACAATCTTTAGAGCCGTTTGGTAAAGTTGTAATGCTTTGTCATGTTTCCCTTGCGAAAAAAACAAATCACCGGTTTCTCTGCAATAAGACGCTATTGGAATCGCTAATTGATAATCGTGGTTCGCAGCAGATTCAAGGTATTTTATACCTTCTGAAACATCACCTCTTGCCACTATCAGTGCACCAAGGTTTCTCAGAGCATTTGCGTGACCGGGATCCATATCAAGCAATTTCTTGTAGACAGAACATGCTTCTATCGGCCGTTTTGCTCTTTCTAGTGCAAGTGCTTTGAAATATAATGGGAGGGTATTTTCTGGATGATTTTTGCTGAAAGAGCACCAGAAGTCCAAGCCAATATGTTCCTGTTCTACTGGTAATCCTCGAAAAATACTATCAATCTTTGTCGCTGCGTCATAAGAATCAGGATTCGCTGTAAGAGCGTTTTCGTATGCCTTACGCGCCTCTTTGATTCTACCTAGTCTTTCAAGAATATTACCTGCCTGAAGCTGAGGCCAAAATTCATCGTCAACAAAACATAAAGACTTTTGATACAGTTGTAATGCCTTGTGAAGGTTGTTTTCATTATAAATCTGATTGCCTATTTCAATATAGAATTCTCCAATACCAGGCGTAATTGAAAGTTTTTTTGAAAGTGGATGCTCGAGCAAAGAAAAACCTTCAAGAAAATTCCCTCTTGATACCTCTATCCTTCCCAATAAGTTTAAGGCAATAGGTTGTTTCGGGTCCAGTTCAAATGCGCGTCGGCATGCATATTCCGCCTGATTACCCATGTCACTTCTCCTATATGCGAGACTTAAGTAACACCAATACATTGGGTTCAGGTGGTATTTATCTTTATAGGCTTCAAGATATTCAATAGACTTTATATTATTATCCCAAAGAATCTCATATACTTTTGAAAATAGCGTTTCCGGGGCAACTCCATATTTCTCTAGACTGCGATGAAGAGATTGTGCTTCTTCATATTTTCCATGCTTTAAGAGTAAAGAAAATAGTTCAAGACCCACCTGTGTATCTGATGGAACGCGGTCTAGTATACGTTTGTATACAATTTGTAATTCTTCTTCTTTATGATAAAGGTGAAGAAGTTCTCCATACTGGCGTTGATAAGAAAGGTCATACGAATATCGCTCTTCAAGACTTTTCAACATATTCCAATGCTTGGAGGTTAACGGTTCAGTTACATTAACCAGGCATTCAAGAAACTTGCTTGCCAGCACAATATCTTCTACGCCTGATGCCACAATATCCTGAATCAAAGTCATTTGCTTTTCATAATCGATCTTTTTCGGTGTATTACGTATTGATTCAAGTTCAAGTTGTAGATAATCAACATTTTCCAATCCATATTCTTTACTCTTGTTAATCAGTCGTTCAAGATCACCCGCTAACAACATGTTGCTCATGCCGAGCAATTTCATGATTTCATCCAAAGAAGGTACAGGAGAATTTGAATCCTCGTGCTGTTTAACCCACAAAGGAAGGCGAAAAGTCATCTGATCGAAAAATGCTTCTGCCAGCACATACATTCCTTCGGGACGAAAGTGACATGAATCAGCAAATAATTCGTTTCCAGGAACACCATGCGGACTCGATGACTGCAGTCTCTCTTGTCCTTCAACGAGCCAAAGTGAAGAGGCGTTATATTCATCAACAGCTGCCCTTATCGTATTATTAAAGTCTTTTTTTGCCCGTACCCAGAAAAATATGTCTAATTCTAATGCCTGCTCATAATATTCTCGTGCTTTTGTGAAATTACCTAAATGCCACAGGCAGGTAGCATTACGGTACAACAAACTGGGGCAAGTGTGAGTAATTTCAAGTGCCATGTCATACATTTCACTAGCATTTATCCAGTTGCTCTGTTTTTCCAGTTCAATGCCTTTATCGAAATGATGATGAAACTGTTTTTTCTCGTTGGCTGTTAAATCGTCCCAAATAATATCAGGATATGGTGGCCATCCGCGTACATTGGCCCCAAGCGTGCTGATAAACACATCGGTTTCGACCTGAGAGGCAATATCAAATATATCCAGCAAGTTTCTTTTAAAGTTGCGCCATACCGATGACAACCTTGGATCATCAATACGTAATTGATGGGCTGGGGAGTTCAATAAGTTCTTTTTTTCCACTGTTTTGTATAGATTGTCGAAATATTGTATCAAACGTGACCGACGGGAAAACTGATGGAGTCTGATTTCCAGTGGGGTAGGTACACGACCACGCCTTACACCATGCATTTCTATTAAACCATAATGACCATGTACTTCGTTATTGCCCATGTAAATCAGGAATGCATCCGGATTTAATGGCATAACGCGATGTGCCAGAGTACACATTATGGAAGAGTTTAACCCGGCGGCTGCAAGATTGTATATTTCAAAACGAATACCAGGATATCTTCTCATTAGCATAATTTGGAGCATTTGTACAAAAGAACCATTGTATCCCCAGCCATGAGTTGCAGAACCCCCAAAAACAAAAATTCTATATGTTTTATCCTCTTTCCATTCCGGGATCGAAAAGGTTTCCGTTGAATGTTCATCAGTCACCTGGTACAAATTAGAAATGTTAAATAGATGCACCTTCCCACGTTCCGTCTCAATTATACGTACAGCCTCTTTGCTGACCCCGTATCCACAACAATATAAAGTTGCCTCAAGTAGAACGAGAAATAGTATGGGTATCACAGACCAGCATATCAACATAACAATGGTAGATTTCCATTTGCTGGTTTTTAAGTGTGTGGTTATGGAACACATTCTCAATCGTATCCTTTGAAAAGTAATAAATTAGTCTTTATCACTTATTTCAAAAAAAGTGTTGAATTTATACTAATTGCAGATATTAACGAAACTGAACTATAATATATGTGTTATTATCGCTAAAATAAATGGCCGGTAAGTTCAGGGTGGTTTTCGTTTTCATATATGATAGAACCAACTATCTGTTACCTAAACAGAAATCTCTTTAGGTGTTGTTGCACCATTTTGCTTGTCTGATTTGCGGTCACATGCCATGCGGCTATGTCCGTAATCACGCTGTGACGCAATCCTTATTTTCGATAGACTGTCTTTTCCAATTCTTGTCGCGATAAAAGAACAGTTCCCGGTCTATCCCATCCGGGGTGATTGTCATGTTGATGAGGTGGTAGTGGCGGTTTGATTTATCGAGACGTCGGCTTAAGGGGGCGCCGCCGCCGCCGGTGAGGGTGTAACGCACCCCGTCAATGACTTCGGAGGCGTAGCCGTGGATATGGGCGAAGAATACCTCCGTTACCTGGTGTTCACAGAGGATTTCATGAAACTGCCCGGCATTCTTTTTGAATCCGCGCCGACGAGAGTCCAGTACAAAGCCAGCTTC
>CAZBNU010000039.1:0-1096 GCA_964493075.1 uncultured Nitrospirales bacterium
GTGGAACCGGAACCGGAGTTCTTTTCAAGGATGGCATCACTGGCGGAATCTTCGCGAAAACTGCTCAGTTCAAATGGTGCATTTGATCAGGATTATAGCAGTCTAATCGCCGCTCTTGAAGAATACCGGGATATCCTGAAAACCGTCAAGGATAATAATGAGTATCGTGAGTTGCTTGGCGGCTGGTTTGAAAACCACAGGGAGTTTTCGGGGTTGCCTTCTATGGTTATGGGTATGGAACGCCCGCGTACAGAGGACGGGATAATGGCCTTTTATAAGGAACAGGCGGAAAAGTTCGATTCTTTAGTAGCCGATATTAAGGAAGGGAAGATAAGCGAGAATCCAAAGTTGAAAATGATACTTAAAGGATTTACACATGATCTCGCGGAGTTTTGGCAGCGTCTCGAGCAGGTATCCAGGCGACTTGAATCCATAGCACACAAACAGTTGCGTCAGATAGAACTTAATGACGATGATATTGGCTTCATTAAAGGTTACGGTATTACTATTGCAAGGATTATGTTGTATGGTGGGAATTCCTATTTGAACCCACGAGACGATTCTCCCAAGGTAGTAGACGTTTATGCAAATTCCGGCGCTGGCAGATACCTGCATGTGGGTATTGCACGCCCCAGGAAAATGTATGTGCTGTACCCGTGGCAGGGGAAATCCATACTCTGCGAAGGGGCGGTGATGCCCTATTACGAATTCGTCAATGCTTCACGCTTGAACGATGAAGAGTGGAAAACAAAACTGGATTCCGATGAGCGTCCGCCAATTCCCGAATGGGTGTCGCCTTTGGTAAGTGACGGTAATCTGGGTAAACCGAACATGAAGGAAGAACACTGAGGATTATTGATCCGCAGATGACGCAGATTCTCACAGATTACACCTCCTGTTAAGGCTTTCTTTGTTGCTAAGTCGGCTTACTTGTTAACCGGATGCAGCCGAATCGCCTGGCCTCCGTTGGCGGCGCAGGTGGCTTTCAGGGTGTCCTTGGAGGTGACAACTTTGTTGCTACAGATGACTTCAAAGGGTTTGGCGCGGGGGGTGTCGGCGTCGCTTTTGAGAAGCCGGGTGTCTACCGAATCGGAGC
>CAZBNU010000039.1:1106-20670 GCA_964493075.1 uncultured Nitrospirales bacterium
GTCGGCGTCGCTGTAGATGTTGGCCTGGTATTGGGTATCCTTATCGAGGAAGTCGAGGGGGATGGTGAGGGTTCGGGGTTCCATGGCGTTCATGGTGGCGACGAACCAGTCCGTGCCTTTTCTGCGCGCCATGGTGATGTACTTGCCGATTTCTCCTTGGATGACATGGGAATCGTCCCAGACGACGGGGAGGTGATCGAAAAACGCGAGTTCCGGTTCGCCTTTGAATTGGCTTGGCCGGTCGTACCAGTAGAGGAATTGCAGCGGGCTGTAGAACACGACGGAAGCGGCCATCTGGTGCGCGTGGGACGTCTGGATGCGGTCGGTGTACCAGCAGATGGTATAGTCGCCCGCCCCGCATAGGCCGCGGGTGAAGGGGAGGATCAGGTTATGTTCCGGGGTGGGCATGGTCTCGTTGCCGCGAATCCCTTCCTGGGTGAGGAAGTTCGGATAGGTGCGGCTGTAGCCTGTGGGCCGGTATTCGTCATGGACATCCACCACCATTTCGTATTCCGCGGCCTTGCGGACAGCCTCGTGGAGCCAGGTGGTCCATTTTTGATCGCCCACCTGGACAAAGCCGTACTTGATGCCTTTGATGCCCCAGCTTTTGTAGAGTGGCAGGATTTCGTCCAGTTGTTTCTCCAAATGTCTGCGGTTCACATACACCAGTACTCCGATCCCCTTATCGGCAGCATATTGAATGACCTTTTGCAGGTCGAGGGGACCCTTGGAACGTTTCGGGTCCACGGTAACGGTAGTGGCATCGCTGGCGTCGTCGTATTCGTGGCCGTACCAGCCCGCATCGAATTCGATGTATTGCAGGTTACGGGCTACGGCAAAATCCACACAGGCCATGCCGCCGTCGGTGGTCAACGAAACTTCGCGAATGACCTTACCCGGTTTGATCCACGAGGTATCTTCAATGGCGCAGGGGTCGTTCAGGTTCAGGAGCAGGTAGTTTCGTTCCAGCAATTCGCCGGGCGTATGACCAAGCATGAGCACACGCCAGGGGGTAATCATCGGGGCTTCGGCCTTTACCGTGCTGCCCAGGTGCGGGATTACGGTATACGGTGTGTTGGCCTCAGGACGTAACCGCATCCGGGCATAGTCCACCAGCCGCGCCTCGGCAACGGCGGCGCAGGTCGTATCATCCACCAGCACAGTCAGCGGCCGTTCACATTCCGGTTTCACCTTGCTCAGGGGCACGCATTCATATTCCCCCTGGGCGGAATAGACCGGGTAACAGGTATGGTCCTTTGCAAAACGGAACTGCGTATTTTCCTTATCAATGATGAACCGGTCCAGCCCCTCCTGTTCCGGGAAGGTATAGCGCAAGGCAGCGCCTTCATTGTATGCCCGGAACGTAATGTGTAGCGTGAGGGCAGGAGACGCCTGCTGTTTTAAGACTACTGTGAGTGCATTGTAATGATCGCGGATGCTGCTCCACTCCCCATACACCGGTTCCCAGGTGCTGTCCTGTGAATCCCGGCTGTGGGAAACCAGGGCAAGGCCGCTGGAGAAGTCACCAATTCGTCGCAACTGCAAGCCCAGCCGTGAGGGCAACAGAATATCCTTGTCTTCCCAAGCGAGCGACCATGTCGGTGTACCTTCCATCAAATCAAAATGCACCACAACCGCGCCATCCGGCGAGGTCACTTCCAACGGTTCGGCATGAACGGCAACAACACTCAGGACACAAGTCAGCACAAAGAAAATAATGCAAATCTTTGCAGCGCGTTGTGTTTTCATGTTTATCCTTTCAGAACCAGTATTCATTATTCTTTGAGTCTCACTGGTGCGAGGGAGATGCTTCGTTGCTTTGAATCAGCACGCCCTATTATATGCCAAGTGTCAGGCGCCATGGATGTTCGAGGGATTCGCATAGGTAGCGCATGAAACGCGCCGCGTCCGCACCGTCAATGCACCGATGATCATAGGACATGCTTAGAGGCAGCATCAAGCGCGGCACAAAGGTGTTGTCCTTGTAGACCGGTTCCATTGCCGCCCGTGAAACGCCCAGTATTGCCGTTTCGGGTGCGTTGATGATGGGCGTAAATGCGTAGCCGCCCATGCCGCCCAGGTTACTCACTGTAAAGCCGCCGCCCTGCATGTCTTCCAGGGCAAGTTTCCGATCCCGCGCCTTGGCCGCCAGCTGTGCCATCTCGCGTGCAATGTCAAGGACCGTCTTGGTGTCCACATCGCGGATTACAGGCACCACAAGCCCATTGGGCGTATCCACGGCCACACCAATATGGAAGTACTGCTTGAGTATAAACTGCTGTTGCTTCATATCCACAGTTGCGTTCATCCTGGGGAATTGCTTGAACACCTCCGGCAACAGTTTGAGCAAAAAGGCCGTGATCGTAAGGCGCACGCCAGCCTTTTCTGCCTGTTGTCCATAGTGTTTTCGGAACTGTTCCAGTTCCGTAATGTCAGCCTTGTCAAAGTGGGTGACATGGGGGATGGTGGTCCAGCACTGAGTCAGGTGCTCCGCCGCTTTGCGCCTGATGGCGTTCATCGGTTCCAGCACCACGTCCCCCCATTTATCCGTGCCGTTCTCCAGGTTGGCTGCGGGTTGGGATGCCGCCGAATTTTCAGAAGGGAGGGGAGGTGCATTCTTCCTTGATGCGACATAAGCGAGCACATCTTCCGCAGAAACCTTGCCGCTGGGATCGTTGTGAGGAATTTCTTCCAGAGACACGTCGTGTTCCCGTGCCAGTTGCCGCACCGAAGGCGCAGCGCGCACTTTCCCGCCCGTGGTTTTGGCCGTCTGCGTTGGTGGTGCGGCGGCTTCTGTTGCCGCCGGTTTTGGCGTGGCTTGTTTTTTCGCAGCGGGTTTGCTTTCTTCTTCAGAAGGGGCCGTGTCGCCCTCTTCAAGGACAAGCACCACATCACCGACATTTATCTTTTTGCCCTCAGCCGCACGAACTTCGACTACTTTTCCGGCAGTTGGACAGGGGATTTCCGCCACCGCCTTGTCGGTTTCAATTTCCAGAACATTCTGTCCTGCTTCTACCTGGTCGCCAACGGCCACCAATACCTTTGCCACCGTGCCTGAAGTGATATTCTCTCCCAGTTCGGGCAGCGTAAATTGTGTTGTCATTGTCTTTTCCTTTGGTGCATCGTGACTCTCCGAAACACTCAACTGGTCAAGGGGTCAGCCTTGTCCGGTGAAATATTCATGTCTTTTATTGCCTTATGGACAACATCGGGCGGCATCTTTTCATTTCTGACCAGGGCGCTGAGAGTCGCCAGCGTAATAAAACGGGCGTCCACCTCAAAGAAGTCCCGTAACGACTCCCGTGATTCACTTCTGCCAAAACCGTCCGTGCCCAGACTGATCAAGCCGCCGGGCACCCATTGCGAAATACCGTCGGGAAGCAGTTTCACATAATCCGAAGCGGCCACCACCACCCCGGCGTCCTTTTCCAAACATTGGGTTACATAGGGTTTGCGCGAAGTATCGCCGGGATGGAGCATGGCGTACCGTTCACAGGCCATGCCGTCGTTCCGCAGTTCCTTGTAACTGGTGACGCTCCACACATCCGCGCAAACCTGGTAGCGGGACGCCAGCAGTTCCTGCGCCTTGAGCGCTTCGTTCAGGATAGCACCGCTGCCCAGCAGCGTGGCCTTGTACCGCATACCTTCCTGTTTGCCCGGGCGGAACAGGTACATGCCTTTGAGAATGCCCTCGTTCACCGAATCGCCTTCGGGAACAGGCGGCATAGGATAACTTTCGTTTCCGATGGTAATGTAATAGAAGCAATCTTCCTGCGCTTCATACATGCGCCGGATGCCGTCCCGAATAATCACGGCCAGCTCAAAAGCGAAGGCAGGATCGTAGGTTTTCAGATTCGGCACCGGCATGGCCAGGAGATGGCTGTGTCCGTCCTGGTGTTGAAGCCCCTCGCCCGCGAGGGTAGTGCGCCCGGCTGTGCCGCCCACAAGAAATCCCCGGGTACGCATGTCGCCCCCTGCCCAGACCAGATCGCCAATGCGCTGCATGCCAAACATGGAATAGTAGACGAAGAAGGGGATGGTGGCGATGCCGTGGGATGCGTAAGCCGTGCCCGCCGCAAGAAACGAGGACATGCCGCCCGCCTCCGTAATGCCCTCTTCAATAATCTGTCCGTCCTGAGCCTCCTTGTAATACAGCAGGTTGTCGGCGTCCACAGGTTCGTAGCGCTGGCCAATGGACGAATAGATGCCAATCTGCTTAAACAGGCCGTCCATGCCGAAGGTGCGCGCTTCATCGGGGACAATAGGCACGATCAGTTTGCCCAGGATAGGATCGCGCAACAGTTTCAGGAGAATCTTTACGAATGCCATTGTGGTGGATGCCGGTCGGTCGGCGCCCTGCATGAACTCACTGAACAGCGATTCCTTCGGTGCAGACAGGGTTTCCACTTCAATGTTGCGCTCCGGCAGAAAACCGCCCAGTTTTCTGCGTTGCTCAAGCATGTACTGAATGCCGGGGCTGCCTTCCGGGGGCTTGTAAAAAGGAGCGTAGGCAATGTCTTCATCGGAAATGGGAATACCAAAACGCCCACGGAATTCCCACAGTTCTTCTTCGTTCAGTTTCTTCTGCTGATGGGTAATGTTTTTGCCTTCGCCGCTTTCGCCGAGGCCGTAGCCTTTGATTGTTTTGGCGAGAATGACTGTGGGAGAACCTTCATGGTTGACGGCGCTATGATAGGCGGCGTAAATTTTGACTGGATCATGACCGCCGCGCCGAAACTTCTTCAACTGTTCGTCGGTGACCATGTCCAAAAACTTTTTCAAGCGTGGCTCATGTTCGAGCAGTCTTTGTCGGATATAAGCGCCGGATTCCACACTGAACTTCTGGTATTCACCATCCACGATAGACCCCAGTGACGCAGCAAGTATGCCTTCGTCGTCCTGTTCAAAGAGCGGATCCCAGTCGCTGCTCCAGATCACTTTGATCACATTCCAGCCCGCGCCATGGAAAACAGATTCCAGTTCCTGAATAATGTGGCCGTTGCCGCGGACAGGGCCGTCCAGCCGCTGAAGATTACAATTGATAACAAAGATGAGGTTGTCCAAGCGCTCACGAGAAGCCAGGCTGAGTGCGCCCAGGCTTTCCGGTTCGTCCGTTTCACCGTCCCCAAGAAAGGCCCACACATGCCCGCCGTTGGCGGGTTTCAATCCCCGGTTTTCGAGGTACCGGTTGAAGCGCGCCTGGTAAATGGCGGTGATAGGGCCCAGCCCCATGCTTACCGTGGGAAAACTCCAGAACTCGGGCATCAGACGGGGGTGGGGATACGAGGAAAGGCCGCCGCCCGGTTTAAGCTCACGCCGGAAGTTTTCCAGTTTGCTCAACGGTAGCCGTCCCTCAAGAAAAGCACGGGCGTAGATACCCGGCGCGGCGTGTCCCTGTATAAATAACTGGTCGCCGCCGTAAGCCTCATCCCGCGCCCGGAAGAAATGATTGAAGCCCACTTCATATAGGGTTGCCGCCGAGGCGTAGGTGGAAATATGGCCGCCGATGCCGTCTGATTCACGGTTGGCGCGCACCACCATGGCCATGGCGTTCCAGCGGATGATTGATTTGTTCAATCGCTCCAGTTCGCGGTTGCCGGGGTAGGAAGGCTGGGTCTGAAGTGCAATGGTATTAAGGTAAGGGGTAACGGAAAAACAGGGCGTATGCATCCCCTTATTTTCACTTTTTTCCGTAGCGCCTTCCTCCGGCTCTGTGCCGGGTTTACTGCTCACAATTAACTCCATTTCATGTGCACTCAGCGGTCAGCGCATACCATCATGCATCAGATTTTGGCGCTAACACACCGTAGTACGTTTCGTCTTTTTGTACAATGCGCACGGTTCTGTGACAGACGGAGCATTCGATTTCGCTTCCTTCGGTCACCGTTTCATCAAAGCGTATGAAGGTACTGCAGAAGGGGCAGGCAATGCTGCGCGCCTCGTTCTTGTAGTAGTCCTGAAGTACCCGATCTATCTTTCCGTTTTCGTAACATGTCGTCAAAGCGTCCACCAAAGCGGGATCAAATTGCTTGCCTTTGCCCTCTTGAAGACGCTCAATCCCAATTTTCGGGTCCATTCCTTTCCGGTAGGGACGGGTGCTGGTCATGGCGTCAAAAGCGTCGGCAACAGAGATGAGGCGTCCCTCCACAGGAATCTCTTCGCCCTTCAACCCCTTCGGGTAACCGCCGCCGTCCCAGCGTTCATGGTGACACAGACAGTAGGGGATCAGGGGATGTAGGAACTTGATGTCCCGTAGCAGGTCCGCGCCCCGCTCCGGATGCACCTTCATCTGGGCAAATTCTTCGTCTGTCAGGTTGCCGGGCTTCCCAAGAATAGCATTGTCAACGGCAATCTTGCCCACGTCATGCAACACGCCGCCCATCTGCACCTCATTCAATTTTTTCTCGTCCCACCCAAGTTGCCGGGCAACCTCAACCGCAAAGTTGGTGACCCGCCATGTGTGGCCCACGGTGTAATGGTCTCGCAGTTCTATGGCATTGGCCAGTGCTACCAAAGTGTCTTCGTAAGCCTGCTCAATCATCTTGACGTATTGTGCGTTCTTGATGGCGGTTGCTGCGGGGGCGGCCACGGCCACCAGCATTTCCAAATCGCTGCCGTTGAATGCGTTTGTGGTGCCCCGGTTGTCCACGTAAATGACCCCGAGTTTTTCCGACTGGTGTGTGAGCGGCACGCACATGGCGGAGGTGATGTTGGCGCTGATGATGCTCATACCGCCGTTAAACCGTGAGTCATCGGCTGCATTGCTGGTGATGATGGCTTCGCCGTTGTTGTAAACGCGATTGATGATGGTGGAACTTACGTTGATCTGGGAGCCGGAATCGGCGCTGCGCACATATTCCACGCTTAGTTCCTCGGAATCGTCCTGTTTTAGCATAATTAGGCCATTATGAGCCTGCACCAGAGAGAATACCTGGCTCATGATATTGTCGAATACTTTGTCCAAAGAGCGCTCGCTGGCAATGGTTTGATTTGCCGCATATACGGCACGGAGACGCTTTTGGATTTCTTCTAATTCAATGCCGGAGGCAGAAGGCACTGGTGCTGCAAAAAAGGTCTTGTAAAGATTTTCCGCCACCCGCGATTCTATGCGTTCGCTGGATTCTGGAACCGGTATGTCATCTGCTGTATCCTGCAGCGCATCCACCGAGAATCCCGCTGGCATTGTCAGTTCACTCGTCTTTTTAGTATCTTCCGATTCTACTTCTGCATCCCCGTACAAGTCCGCATATTTATCCTTGATCTCTTTGGCGGCACGGAACTGCATCTGCTGGCGACCCATCCTGAAAATATTTCCATCTTCGAGGCGATGTTCCACAATACGATCAGGACCGATGTAAGTGCCATTGCCGCTCGCAAGATCCACGAGAAATACACCGTCATCTTTTACAATCACTTGGGCATGTTTTCGGGATATCTGTAAATCGTCAAGCTGAATGGTGTTCTCTGGGCTGCGTCCAATAGTGAGAACCCCTTCAATAGTCACTTCCCGACCTTTTAGGGTGCCCGTAAGCAATACCAGTTTGTTTGGCGTTTTCATTGCTGCTGTTCCTGATTTTCTGAGGTTGCTACCCCGTGCATTTCAATTCGTTGTTTGGCCTGCCTTCTCTATTTCTTCGTATGAAGACCCAAAACATAGGCGTTGCCTATATTATGACTTGTCCTAAAATGAATTCGCCACGAAAGGATATCCATCACGTCCTTCAGAGGGTGTACACATGAAAAAAAACAGCCACTCATGGGAACTATTACTGAATCGTTACCATTCCATGGAGATTGCTTTTATTTATTTGATTGAAAATGTCAATAATTTATACCACGAATGGCGTATTAAACCCAACAATTTTTCTCTCGCCGGAAATTTCCTTCCTTTCACGGCATCCCACACTATGGCATCCGGGCAATTATTCCCATTCAGATCGCATCAGCCGGGTCATAAGGGCCGTGATGCAGTTCCGCGCATTTTCTCCTGCATAGAGTACGTCATGCACAGCGGTGGTGATGGGCATTTCAACCTGCTGTTTTCGCGCCAACAGCGCCGTACTTTTGGCTGTGCGAATCCCTTCGGCTACTTTTGGAGAACTCGCCAAAATTTCCTCAAGGGTCATGCCTTCGGCGATGCAAAGACCCACGCGATGGTTTCGGGAATGGCGGCTCGCACAGGTAACCACCAGGTCACCCAAGCCGCTCAAACCAGCAAAGGTAGCCGCTTCTGCCCCACAAGAAATACCCAGGCGTATCATTTCGGCCAGTCCCCGGGTGATAAGCGCTGCCTTGGCGTTATCGCCGAGTCCGAAACCTTCGCAAGCGCCAGCAGCAATCGCAATAATGTTTTTCAGTGCCCCGCCCAGTTCGACACCGACAATATCACTACTCGTATATACGCGAAAGGAGGGGCCGCCAAAGGCCTCCTGCACCTGTATGCGCGCCGCTTCATCCGCAGATGCCGCAACCAGGCACGCAGGAAGATTGCGGCCTACTTCTTCGGCATGGCTCGGTCCAGAAAGGGCAACAACGGTTGCGGTCGGATCGGATTCCTGTATCACTTCGCTCATGCGGAGTAATGTTTCGTTTTCAATGCCCTTGGCCACAGTCACCCGGATGGGATTATTGCTGAAGCGCATTCGCGTCGTCGTTGATCGCATGGCATGTGACGGCACCGCGTAGACCACCATGTCCGCCTGCGCCATGATGTCGCCGGAAATCTCGGTGCTTTCGTGAAGTTTGATACCGGGCAATAAGGCTTCGTTGCCGCGCTCCCGACGCAGTAGTTCCAACTCTTCTTTATCATAGACCCATATCTGGGTTTGGTGACCATACCCTGCCAATAAACGTGATAGCGCCATGCCCCATGCACCACCACCCAGCACCTGAACTTTCATTGCATTGCTCCCATCAATGAATTTGCATTGAATTTAGATTCAAAACCTGGCTTCAAGCATTGTCCTCGGTCATCTCTGATTGCTTTTCACGGATAAACGCCACCGTGCTTTCAAGGCCTTCTTCCAACGAAACTTCCGGCGTCCAGCCCAAAATGTTCGCAGCATGTTTCCCGGAAATATAGATGCCTTTGACTTCTCCTGGACGCAGTGGCTTCAATGATGGTTTGCCAGTAAAACCGGTTAGTTTTTTAATGATCGTAAACAGTTGTTTGACTGTAACCCCTTTTCCTGAACCCAGGTTTATAGTCTCGCCTGTGCCCTTGAGCAGGGCAAGCACGTTTGCATGTGCAATATCGCTTACGTGAACGTAGTCCCGGAAGGGTTCGCCTTGTCCATATAATACTGGCGACTTTCCTGCCAACATCAGTCCGGCAAGGATGGAGCATACGCCTGCTTCGCCATGCGGGCTTTGTCGTGGACCATACACATTGGGATAGCGCAGGATGGTGTAATTCAATTTGTGAATGCGGTTGTAAAGCAGAATATACTGCTCAACACAAAGTTTACTGGTGCCATAAGGGGACTCCGGTTTGGGGATGCATGCTTCCGTTGCCGGGAGTGATTCGGGGGTTCCGTATATGGCGCCGCCGGTGGAGGCGAAAAGAAACTTTTTAACCCCATATTTTACGCATAGTTCAAGCAGGTTGAGCGATCCACGGATATTGACGTCGGCATCATAAATTGGGTCGTCGACGCTCTTGCGAACATCGATCTGTGCTGCATGATGGCTGACGATGGTGGGTGCGTGGGTGGTAAAGATTTCCTCCATCTGCGGGGAACGTATGTCCATCTCATAAAAAACAGCCTCTGGATTAACATGGTCCAGGTCGCCTGAGGAAAGATCATCCACAACAATGACGGTATGGCCTTTTTGTATGAAAGCGTCTGTAACGTGCGACCCGATAAAACCGGCGCCGCCAGTGACCAGAATGGTTTGTTTACTCATAGGTGTCTACATCCTGAAAGGGTTGGGGAAAAAATAAAAACGATACGAAATGATTGACTGAAGTATAACGCAATCGAACGATAATAATACAGTCAGCAGGGTGGCGTAACAAACTCGAAGAAAGGCACCAGTTCGTCCTGGCTGGCGAGGATGTGGAAAGGGCGCGCCGTTGCAAGCCGTTCATGACTGTGCCAGCCCCAGCCAGCAGCAATGGGAATGGCGCCAGCACGGCGTGCTTCCAGCATATCGCCTTTGGTGTCGCCTATGTAGTATGCAGTATGTCCCCGGAATTGCTTGCGGGCCATACGAATTTTTTTGACCTTGCTCGTTTCAACATCGGAACCAACCACGCCCTTTATATCGAGCAAATTATTCTTGTCCAGAAATGCTTGCACCACATGCGAAGCATTGGCGGTAATGATCATCACCGGGTAACGGGCACTGAGTGTCTCAAGGGTTTTCACGATGCCTGGGAAGGGATAAATTCTTGCAGTTGCCGCCTCTATCTGCGGTTTGAATTCGTCTGCCAGTTTTTTCAACTTACGCATGGGAAACCCCGCCTTAATCAATTGCGAAACAAGGTTGCCGTCGAATAAACGGAGAAACGCTTCCTGAGAATTTAACTTGTGAAAGCCAAATTCAGAGCAGGCACGTGTGAACTCTTCAAAATAAACCGCGTAGGAATCGGCAATAACGCCGTCATAATCAAACAGAATTAATGGCGGCATGATTGAAGTATGGCGTCGTTTCAAAATGAAAAAACGGGTTGAGAAGTACATCGAAATAAGATTCTCCTGCACAGATTGTACAGGAACACAAGCAGGGCATTCACCTGAAAGGCGCAGTCATTTATTTAAAAGAAAGAAAGCGGACGACCCCTGTTCCTAAGGCGCCGTCCGCGTGAATAGCGTTAATAAACATCTGCGTTGAGGCTGAGTTTTACATAAAACCAATAGCACCGATTACGAATGCGGTTCCGGTAGAGACCGGCGCTTTGGAACTGAAGGGCACGTACCGAATAAATTCACAGTGGCCATCCATGTAAAGCACATTGGCGCCACCGGGAACATGATTGAAGCCCTGCACCGTTACGGCCACGAGGTCGGACATTATGAACAGCGTGCTTTGTGCCATGGCGGAGGCGCCGGGATTGTTGATGTCGGTGATCATGAAACGCTCCACGCCTTCACGCAACCGGTATATTTTATTGCTGGCGCCATTGCCTACGCCGCCATTGGGGTCGGGATTTGAATCGCGACCATTGGAAACATCAACGTCGTTATCCGACGCGGCTGTAAGGTCGCCATCGTTTACAGAGCTCATGTAGACATTCAGTAGCAGATAAATCAACTGCCCGGGAACGCTATCAAGACCGGGGGGAATGGTAAGTCCTACTTCGGGCGGCACCAGACCTGTAACAGTGGTGGCATCCACAGGATCCATACCGTCGTCAAGACGGTCAAAAGCCCAGCCCAAGTAAAAGTAACTCTTGTCAATCATGCGCATGCCGCGCTGGCCATTTTTGCAATGTGCACCAAATTCGTTCTGCCCCGTTTCTGGACTTATCAGGTCGTCAGGGCTTTCTTCAGGATCGGACGGACAAAATACAATGGCGGGATCCGTCAAATATTCAGGATATACTGATGGTACATAAGGGCCAGCTTTGACATCGTCATAATCAGTGCCATTTTCGGGGAAGGTGCCGTTTACCAGAGTGGTACAGTCATGGGTGGGGCCGGAGTAAACATGTAACCGAGGGAATTTCTCCCCGGGCGCTTCATTGGCGTACATCTTGAACACCAACCCCCATTGCTTCAGGTTGTTTTGGCAGCTGGCACGCCGTGCCGCTTCGCGGGCACGCGCCAATGCTGGCAACAGGATGGCCGCGAGTATGCCAATAATGGCAATTACGACCAACAATTCGATGAGTGTAAAGCCTTGCTTTTTCATTTCCTGCTCCTTTCGTTGTAACAGATTGCGGATATAAAACTACTATAAAAATGGCAAACGCCAATATAATCTGTATAAACAATAAAACCGGAGCATTTATTCTATAGTAATTGTACCTTGCGTAGGGGTATTTGTCAAGCAATTTTCAGGTGTAAGAGGATTAAAGTGCTTCAAGCAGGGGGATTTGAGTGCCGTCATCGAAGGAATCATATTCTTCCTGCGATTGGATGTCGCCGTACCATTGGGCTGGAGGCGCTGTGCCTTTGATATAGGCCTCCTTGTATTTTCCGCCAGCCACCCCTGTGAGCCGGTCAATGGAGTGAAATTCAATATCTGGAGGTATTTCGAAGTCGGTAACGGGAATGCCTTCGTGGGCTTCGAGCATGAAATCCACCCAGATGGGGGCGGCCAGGCGGCCTCCTGTATAGTCCCGTCCACGTCCCAACGAACGGTTATCGCGATAACCAATCCACACTATGGTGGTGTAGGCTGTTGTAAAACCGCAAAACCAAGCGTCACGGCTTTCGTTGGTTGTGCCTGTTTTGCCGCCACGGGGACGATTAATGACATGGGTGCGCCACCCTGTCGGGTAATGACCAATATCGCCACCTGGTTCACATACGCCCTTCAGCATGTGCATGGTAACATAGGCCACTTTGGGGTCCATAGCCTGCTCGGTTTTCACAAAGTCACGATAATTGTAACGCTGCAGACCGTCGCGGTCACGGATTTCTGTGATCATAATGGGATCATGACGCACCCCGCCATTGGCAAAAACGGAATAGGCCATGGCGTGGTCCAGCACGCGTACTTCTCCAGAACCAAGCGCAATGGTGAGGCCTTCCACATCGGTGGGAATGCCGCAACGCTGGAGGTAGGAACGCACCAGGGGGGTGCCGACTTTTTCGACCAACTTGATGGCGACGATGTTGATGGATTTTTCCAATGCCAGTCGTATGGGGATGGCACCGCTATAACCGCCGTCAAAGTTTTTGGGCGCCCAGATAAGGCCGTTCGGCGCAACACGCTGGAAGGGCGCATCTACCACAATAGTAGAAGGGGTAAGTCCGGACGCTACCGCTGCCGCCCACACAAAGGGCTTAATGCTGGAACCGGGCTGGCGTCTTGCCTGGGTAATGGTGTTGTATTTTTCCTTGACGAAATCGCGTCCTCCCACCATGGCTCTTACAAAGCCACGGTATCCGGGACGATTATCAATGCACACCAAGCCACCGGAAACCGGGATGAACTCTTCCAGTTTCCCCTGGCTTTCAAGACGCTTCCGCTGTTTTTCATCAAAGTCGTCAAGTGCCTTCAACAAAATGCGTTCAGCAGATTCCTGTAGACGCATATCCACTGTAGTGTATATTTCCAGACCGTCTTCAAAAACCTGCTGTGCCTCATATTTATCCAACACAAACTGGCGCACTTCCTCAACAAAATAGGGTGCACGAAAACCGCCCCGGACGGAATAGTCACTCAGATTGTTCATTTGGGCATCAGGGCGAACAACAGCTGCTTCGATATCTTCCAGAATTGCTGATTCATATTCCTTCTGCGTAATAAATTCCAGGTCAAGCATTTGTTGTAGCACGACATTCTTGCGGTTAACGGCAACTTTTGGATTTCTTATGGGATTTCCGCTATTTGGTGCACGGTTGAGGCCCGCTATTGTTGCTGCCTCGGCGAGTGTCAGTTCCTGGCAACTTTTACCAAAGTACTGGCGGGCCGCTGCTTCAACGCCGTGAGCGCTGATTCCAAGGAATATCTGATTCAGGTATAATTCCAGTATTTCGTCTTTTGTAAATTCGCGTTCCACCTGCAACGCCGCAATAGCCTCCTTTATTTTACGTGTAACGGTTCGTTCCTGACCTATTTCCAAGGGTTCCACATTCCGCACCACCTGCTGGGTGATGGTGCTGCCGCCCCGTGGCCGCCCCGTTTTAATGGTATACAGAATAACACCGTTGAAAATGGCAAAGGGGTTCACGCCTTTATGTTCATAGAATAGATCGTCCTCTGTGGCGATAAAAGCCTTCTGCACATGCAGTGGAATATCACTCAAACGTACAAGTTGTCTTTCCTGAATGGCAAACTCCCCAATTTGCTGCCCATCGCTGCTGTAGGCCTTACTGCCAATCTTGGGCCTGAATTCGGCAAGAGCGGTCGCGACATTCTGACTGGCATCGTCCACGAGCCAGATAAAGTATCCCAGTCCGGCGCCCCAAACGGCGCCGGCCACAACAATAAACAGAAAAAACAGGCCTGCGCATCCGCGCGGCTTGTTGGAAGGTATGGAATTAATTTCGTTCATGTATGTAGCGTATCACGATGGTTATTGGCGGGGCAACTGAACGAAACTGCGATGCAGACCCGGGGACGGGGCACGTCTTGTTTATGAGATCATTTTTAACGTATCATTACCATGTTATGACAGTGGGAAGCAGCAGTCTGTGTCTGCTGTCTCATGGTACTTGTTTAAGTGGAAATCATAGTATAAGGGTTTGATTTATGTTTGAGCATTTGGAAATGGCGCCAGCAGATGCAATTCTTGGTTTGACAGAAGCGTTTAAGCGTGACAAAACTCCTGGGAAAATCAATCTGGGCGTAGGGGTTTATAAAGATGCTTCCGGTACTACGCCGGTGTTGCAGTCAGTGCGAACGGCCCAGGAGCGTGTCGTGGCAGCAGAAACCAGCAAAGGGTATCTGCCTATCACTGGCGACCCGGATTTCGGCAGTGTAACGCGTGAACTGTTGTTCGGTACGGGAAACGCTATTGACACGGCGAAACGCGCCTGCACCGCCCATACACCAGGCGGGACGGGTGCTTTGCGTGCTGCCGCTGATTTTATCAAACGTTGTTTCGAGGGCGCCGCCGTGTGGGTCAGCGATCCTACTTGGGCGAATCATCCGGCCATATTTGATGCCGCTGGTCTTGAAGTGAAGACATATCCCTATTACGACGGGGAAAGCAAGGGCCTTGCTTTTGAAGCCATGCTGGAAGCCCTTAAGGCTGCACCACAGGGCGATGTGGTTCTGCTTCATGCGTGCTGCCACAACCCAAGTGGTGTAGATTTAAATCAACAGCAGTGGAAAACTGTGGCGAAGATACTGAAGGAACGGGGGCTTTTGCCGCTCATTGATTTTGCCTACCAGGGCTTTGGCGATGGTCTCGAAGAAGACGCTGCTGGGATGCGTTGTGTTGCGGACACCGTGGATGAACTGCTGATTTGCAGTTCCTACTCCAAAAATTTTGGATTGTACCGGGACCGTTGCGGCGCATTGACCATTGTGGGGCAATCGGAAGATGCTGCCGCCAGGGCGATGAGTCATGCCGAAAAAGTTATTCGCGCCAACTATTCCAATCCGCCGGCGCTGGGCGGCATGATCGTCAAAGAAATACTTAACGATGCTGAATTGACCGACCTGTGGAAGCGGGAAGTTACCGATATGCGTACGCGCATCAATGGTATGCGCAGTTTGTTTGTGGAGTCTTTGAAAGAAGTGGGCGTGGCGGAAGACTTTTCCTTTATCAAAGAGCAGCGCGGTATGTTTTCCTTCTCCGGGCTGAACCGCGAACAGGTTGCCGCACTGCGCACGAAGTACGCTATATACATTGTGGGCTCTGGACGCATTAATGTTGCGGGAATGACTGAGGCCAATATGAAGGTGTTGTGCAGGGCTATTGCCGAAGTGTTGTAATAGAAGAGTCAAATTCCAGATAACAAGTATTGTTATAAGGATGCCTTTTCGTATAGAATGCGTTAGTTTTATCCAGGCTTAATGCGAGAGTAAGCACCTTGGAAGATACATTTTCCGATATACTTTTTCTGCTTTTTATAGGCGGCGTGCTGGTGCTGTCTGTCAGTTTGGTATTTTATTATAACTTTCTGCGGCGCCGTGCGTTTCTGGAAATGGCAAATTTCCTTAAATTTCAGTATTACTACAGAAGTTATGCCATACCGCGAAGGTTCGCTTTCCTGCGACAGCAGCGACGGGGACGGGGGCGCCATGCATCCAATATCCTGTGGGGTATGTATCATAAGATAGAGACCTATGTTTTTGACTACAAGTTCAGCACGGGCATGGCCGCAGAAAAAAACTGGCACTTCTGCAGCTTTGTGGTTATGCGCCATTCCACCAACTGTCCCTCCTTGCGTATTTATCCCCGTTCTATGTTAACGGTGTTGGGGCAGATAGTAGGCTATGAAGAAATCTTCATAGAGGTGGAGGGGTTTACGGAGTCCTTTGCCGTGTTCACCACCAATGAACCCTTTGCGCGGCAAATGTGTACCTTTCCCCTCATTGAGTACATGATGCGCCATCAAGATATGTCGGTTGAGGTGGAACCTGGCTGGGTTGCTGTAGGCAAGGAAGAGCGACTTATCCCCGAAGAAATACCCCGTCGTATGCGGCAGACAGAAAAGGTCAGCAACTTTCTGGCACTATGATCATGCAGTTTTTCCTGGGGCTATTCTTTCAGGGCGTTCTGTTTGAGCAGTTCGTCCAATCGCACGGGTTCACTGAGTTTTTCGAGACCTTTCTGATCTTTGTTCTCGCCCGGTAATGCTGGAAACGGGTCAGAGGTGAAAGGCTTGCCTTCTAGGAATGTGGCAATTATTTCAGCGTTAATGCCAAAAATGTTGTCCCGCATTGACTCCAGTATCTGTCTTGTCAATGCTTGTATCTCTTGGTCTCTGACACTGCCTTCCGCAATGTGTCCCGCTATTTCAAAGGCAAAATCATGAAACTCCCGACGGCATTTTTTTAACGCATTTTGTGTGTCTTCTGAGAACATGGCAGGGGCATTTTTGGCAAGAGCAATAAGGTCTATAGTGTCGGTTTGCGCCGCAAGTTCGGCAACAGCAGGGTCGTTTTTCAGGTGGTGTTCGTATTGCTGCATCAATCTGTCAAAAGAAATGCGCAACGCCAGTGATTGCAGTAATGGATCCTCCGTTGGATGTGTGGCAACGTACTGAGTCCATTTTTTGAAGGCTTCGTCATTGCTGCGAATGAGATCGGGTAGTGTCAGGGATAAAAAGTTTGGCTCTGCATATCCCGGAAAAGTGTTTTGCAGCAGATAAAGCCGAAACACCTTATCTTCCTCCCGTTTTGCAATTATCAACGCAATTTCTTCCAAGTCTTTTTCACTGCGCACCAGCATGGGCAGATACTCCAAAGCCAGCGCAACATTAAATCGCACAAGGGCATCAATTTCTGCCGGCGGCTTGCCAAGCGCTGCCTGCAGCCGTGCTTCCTGTGCACCTTCGCTGGCGGCCCGGAGCAAATCACTGGGACGAAGGTGCCGCAACAACTCAAACGGGTATTCGATATTGGTTTTGTGGTTGTTTTCGGCAATACTGCTTGGTCGTGCCGGTTGCGATTCCACACTATTGACAACATCTTTAATCATCTGCCAATAGGGATAGCGCATCGGGTCCGTTGCTGCGGTCAAGGTCATACAGCATAGGAGGGTTATGGTCGCCAGAGGCTTAATAATCATACTAAATCCTTGTATACGTTTAATCAAAGGTTTGTGTGATCGTTGCAATTGTTGGTTCATGATCTTATAACGCGCAAATACTCTTCCGGGTTCACAAGCCCGGTCTTAACTTTTGCGCGGCAGTGGGAGGCCATGGTTGTAAATTTCGCCGCCTTGACGATAGACTCCGTTGATTTTTCAGCGGCAATCTGTTCCCGAATTTCAGGTGTTACTTCGAATACCTCAAAGATGCCGGTGCGCCCGGAGTTTCCCGTGAAATGACAGGCTTGGCAGCCAGCGCCCCGGTAAAGTTTTTTGACCGTGGCGGGCAGTCCGACCGCCTTGAGCAGGGCTGCGCTTGGCTTGAACCCTTTTTTGCAGCCTTCACAGTTTTTGCGCACCAGCCGTTGTCCGATAACCGCTGTCAGTGCTGAACCAATGAGAAACGCGGGTACGCCCATGTTGCGCAAGGTGCTTATGGCTTCAGGGGCGTCATTGGTGTGAAGCGTGCTGAACACCAGGTGGCCCGTCATAGCGGCACGAATGGCAATCTGCGCGGTCTCCGGGTCACGAATTTCACCAACCAGCAGCACATCAATATCTTGTCGCATGGCAGCGCGTAGGGTGTTGGCAAAGGTCATGTTGATATCCGTGTCAATTTGTACCTGATTGATGCCTGACAACTGGTATTCCACGGGGTCTTCAAGGGTTACAATGCTCTCCGTGAGTACATTCTTCTGATTCAGCGCGGCGTAAAGTGTTGTGGTTTTGCCGCTGCCAGTGGGGCCAGTAACCAAAATCATACCATAAGGCTGATCTATAATGCGTTTCATCTTGGTCTCGTCCGCAGTGGCAAGCCCCAAATCCTTGATGCCAGAAAGCACCGCCGCCTGGTCCAGCATGCGCAGCACAACCCGTTCGCCGAGATAGGTGGGCAGCGTGGCAACACGCACGTCGAAATCCCGATTGCCGAGAGTCATGCTGATATGACCGTCTTGTGGGTGTCGAGTTTCTGTGATGTCCAGTTCGGAAATAACCTTGATCCGTGAGACAGTGGCTTGATGAAGCTGTTCTGGTATGCTCATGATATCGTGTAATACACCATCTATCCGGTAGCGCACCCGTGATTCTGGCGCTTGGGGATCAATGTGAATGTCCGTGGCGCCTGCATTTACGGCCCCTTCAATGATGGTGTTGACCATCTTGACTGCCGATGCGCCTGCGGCAGCGCGTGAAACACCTTCAAATCGGTTTCTTCCCTCTTCTGCCGCCGCCTCAATTCTGCTTTGATGTGCAGACGCTGGTTTTTCTTTTGACACGGCTGCGCTTTCCTTATTTTTTAGAGAGTGTGCTTTCGCAGGTGAAGGTTGTATGGTGTCTTCGGTAGATTCAGCCGCCTCACATGCTTCATAGCGCAGCCGTATTTCCCGTTCCAAATCTTCGCAGGCGGTCAGTACCGCATGGATTCTTTTACCGAGCAAAATGGCAACATCTTTGAGCCGCTCCCGATGCTGCGGGCTTGTAATCAATACAGTAAGCCTGTCAGCAGATAAATTGACCGGCAACATAAGGTTTTTGATGGCCAGGCTTTCGGGTACAATGTGCAATGCCGTATTTTCGCTGGGAGTTTCATCCAAGGCAGCGTATTCCATATCATATTGATGGCTTAGGGCAATAGCGATAGATTCACGGGTTGAGAAGCCGTTCTCAAGAATGATATTGCCGAGAAGGCGTCCGTTCCGTTTCTGATCCGCAAGGGCCTGAACCAACTGTTCTTCCGTTATTTTCCCCATGGAGAGCAGGGTTTCGCCCAGGGTCTGATGCGCGGTTCGGCTAGATTTGGAATGGAATTCGTAGCGCAGCACATTTTCCAGTGCCTGAAAGGTAATTTTCTGCTGCTGGATGAGTTGCTTATACCAGGGTGTTCCAGAACTTTCTTCTCTGGCCTTGGCCTCATCCAGTTCCTCGCGGGTGATTAAATCCTGACGGATAAGTTCGTCGCCCGTGAGTTTATAGCCGTCACTGTTTTTCTGGGGTCCCATGGGTTCCCTCCGTGTAGTAAATGCGTATTCACTTGCCAAATTATTGTACATTATAGAAAGGCAGGAGAGGCAGACGCAAAACAAGACGCCGCAATACAACAATTGTTGGTAACCTGATCGCCGCATCCCGACATCTTTGTACCAGATCGGCATCGGCATCGGCATCCAAATCCAAATCCAAATC
>CAZBNU010000039.1:20770-26965 GCA_964493075.1 uncultured Nitrospirales bacterium
ATCCAAATCCAAATCCAAATCTCGGAAAGTATTTTTCGGGTTGCTGGACTGCTGCGATGTTCCACAAAGGTTTGCGCCCTGTTGGCAAGTCCTGCTACCATCTGTAGGCATTTGTTCTGGAGGTTTATCGGTCATTCCCTGCTTTACAATCATTGTGAGACTGTTTTCAGGGTTATCTTGATGTTATAATAAGAATTTATTTTCCACCGGAGAGTTGTCATGAAAATAGCCATCGTGGGTGCAGGATATCAGGGTCTGGTTACCGGAACTTGTTTTGCCGAAAATGGCCACCAAGTTTTGTGTATAGACCGTGATGAGGCGCGTATTGCCCTGTTGAACGGGGGCGAGTCGCCCCTGCACGAGCCGGGGCTTGAGGAATTAATTGCGCGCAATCAGGAAGAAGAGCGTTTAAGTTTCTCCACGGACTTGAAGCGTGCTGTGAAAAACAGCCTCATGGTTTTTCTGTGTGTGGGCACGCCCGCCGATGAGAAGGGACATACGGACCTGTCCGGTGTGCTTAAATGTGTACGCCAGATCGCGGAAGAAATGGATGGCTACAGGATTATCGTTAACAAAACCACCTGCCCTCCCGGAACCTCCGATCAGATAGCGGCAACCCTGAAGAAACATACGATCCACCCCTTTGATATCGTGGTCAATCCTGATTTCATCAAAGAGGGAACGGCGGTGGATGATTTTCTGCGTCCGGATCGTGTTGTGATTGGGTGCGATGATATCCGGGTGCGTGAAATGATGAAGGAACTCTACAGCCCGTTCCTGCGCACAGGCAAGCCATTCATCACCATGACATGTCGCAGCGCTGAAATGGCAAAATACGCGACCAACGTGATGTTGGCAGCGCGAATTTCCCTGATGAACCAACTGGCGGACATCTGCGAAGCGCAGGACTGCGATATTGCCGAAGTACGGGAGGCTGTGGCCTCGGACCATCGTATAGGACCCACCTTCTTGTTTCCTGGCATAGGCTTTGGGGGCGCCGGTTTGCCACGTGACCTTGCCACATGCGAAGGGCTTGCCACGTCAGCCGGGGTGGATTGCGGATTGATCAGCGCCATTCGCATGGTGAACGAAAATCGTCGCCAGGACTTTCTCAGGCGAATACTGGCGTATTACGGCGATGGAATTGTCGGGGCTCACATTGCGCTGTGGGGCGCTAGTTTCAAAGCGCGCACCGACGATTTGAGGGGCGCTCCCGCGATTTATGTCATTGACGGATTACGCGACGCCGGGGCGCACGTAACCGTATACGATCCGGTATCGGCGCGCAAACTCAAAGATCGGTACGGTGATTCAATAGATATTGCCGCCAAGTATTACGGCGCGTTGGAAGGCGCGGATGGACTTGTAATCATGACAGAATGGAATGAGTTCCGCCGTCCCGATTATGTGCGTATGGCGGAGCTGATGCGTCAGCCCGTAATTTTTGACGGGCGCAATCTGTACACGCCCAAAGTAATGGCGGAACATGGCTTCGAGTATTTCAGTGTGGGACGCAAAAGCGAAACGCCGGGAGGGCACCATGAAAATTAGTTCGGAGTATGTAGGCACATGTTGCAAGCCTCTTGAAGTGGAGGTTATGGCGCGAAAATGCATGAGTTATGCCGCATCAATCGGAGACGATAATCCCTGGCATCTGGACGATATGCGGCAGGGAGGCATTGTCGCACCGCCCATGATGGCAATTTCTCTTACGTGGAAGATTTCGGAACGGTTTACAGATTTCTGGGGGGAAGGTACCTTCCCTTACGAGGCGCTCATGCGGCAAGTGCATTACAGCGAAAGCATCCGCTGGCGGCGGCCCATGCACCCCGGAGAACACCTGCGCATTGAGGGCACGGTGGAATCCATCATGCCCCATAGGGCTGGCACCCATCTCATCATCGCCTATACCGCCTATGACAAGAAGAATGAAATTGTATTTGTGGAGCATATCGGCGGCTTGCTGCGCGGGGTGACCTGCACCGATGAAGGCCGGGGTCAGGACTGTGTGAAAGCGTATGACGGAGACGCGGAGAAAGCACCCCTCTGGGTCAAAGAACTGCACATTTCCAAACTGGCGCCCTACATCTACGACACCTGCGCGGATGTGCATTTTCCCATCCATATTTCTCCCGCTTTTGCCAACATGGTGGGATTGCCGGGAATCATTTTTCAGGGAACTGGAACGCTTGCGATGGCGGTGCGGGAAATAACGGCGGCGGAAGCGGACAATAATCCCTGCCGGATCGCCGGAGTGCAGTGCAGGTTTACCGGTATGGTTAGGCCGGATACGAACATCACAGTGCGCCTTCTGGAAAAAGAGACGGAAGAGGGCGTGACAAAGTGTCATTTTATGGTAGCGGACGCCACGGGCAAGCCTGTGGTCCGGGACGGCTGCGTGGAAATTGTTTCTGCGTAATGGATACCTTGTGCTATGGAAAATAATGAACAATACCTGTGGCAATATGTGGAGAAATGGGCGCGTCTGAAGCCCGATGCCGAGGCGTTGGTTTTCAGGGAGACCCGCCTGACTTGGGCGCAGTTGGCCGATGCCGTTGACCGTACCGCTCGCGCTTTTCTTGAGATAGGGGTGGAGAAAGGCGATTGTATCGCCATGATTTCCATGGCACGTCCTGAATTCATTATTGCCTTTATGGCCGCTGCGAAAGTGTCCGCAATATGGACCGGTATTTCGCCGCGTTTTACCGTTGGTGAGATGGGCCGCATGCTCCGCGACTGCCGTCCTTCCGTCCTGATTACCTTGGACTACTATGAGGGATCAAATCTATTGGAACGGGCATTGACCTTTAGTTTTGGGTTGTCCTGTATTCGCGAGGTTATTGTCATCGGGGAAGCATCGCCGGGCGTCCTGAATTTTGCCGAATATACTGCCGGGGAACGTCCGGAGATGGAGGATTTGTTGCAGGTGCGGATCGCGGCCTCCTGCGATACGGACGAGGCGTTGCTGATGTATACCTCCGGTTCCTCCGGAACACCTAAAGGGGTGCTGCATACTCATCACGCGATAGTAAGCAATGTGGAGCAGGAACACAGGCTGTTTGAAATTGGCAGTGATAGCAGAATCCTGCTTCATTTTCCCATAAATCATGTGGCGGCTGATGTGGAGATTGCCTTCTGTGCCCTTTATGCGGGTGCATGTATTGTCATGATGGATGAATTTGACCCAGTCAAAACAATTGATATTATTGAACGGGAAGGCATCACGGTACTCGGGCAGGTGCCGCCCATGTACCTGCTTGAAATGCGAAGCAAACATTTCAGCCAGGCGAATTGGGAGTCTGTGAAGACCTTTGTTTGGGGTGGTTCCACAGCGACACAGGATATGATTGAAACCTTGGATGCAATACGCAAACGCACCGGGGCGCGTCTGGTAACAGGATATGGCGCCACGGAAGTGGGTGGTTTTATTACGGCTACGCGTCCGGAAGATACGATAGATCAGTTGGCAAGTCATGCCGGAGTTCCATACAGCAATTGCGAAATCAGGATTGTGGATGAGGAACGCAACCCTTTGCCTGTCGGGGAAGTGGGGGAGATTGTCGTGCGCGGTCCCGTGCTGATGAAGGGCTATCTGAACAGCCCGGTGCAGACTTCTGCAGTCATGGATGAGGCGGGCTGGTACTACACCAGCGACCTCGGGCGGCTGGACGAAACTGGCGCGCTTACAATATGCGGGCGTCGTTCGGAAATGTTCAAAACAGGTGGTGAAAATGTATTTCCCTGTGAAATAGAGAGCGTGCTCGAAGCCTATCCGGCGGTACTGTACTCGGCGGTGATTGCCGTGCCGGACCCCATATTTGATGAGGTGGCGCACGCCCATGTCATGGTGGTGCCCGGCGTTCAGGTGAGCCGTGAGGAACTCGAAAAATGGTGCCGGGAACATCTCGCGCCCTTCCGAGTGCCCCGCAGCATCACCATTCATTCATCACTGCCACTGCTGGCCAGCGGCAAAGTAGACAAAATACGCTTACGCGAAATTACGGAAGAACAATAGGGTTCAGCCCTGTAGTACCTTATCGGATCGGAACCGCAATAAAAAACAAGAATGTACTCTGTAGGCGCACTATGATAGTGCGCCAAGCACACAGATTAAACTATGGCGTACTATCACAGTGCGCCTGCAAATGCACAACTGGGTTGCGGGTATGGCCCGTGTTAGTTTTTTGTCCCTTAAGTCCCTTTTGTCCTTTGTGTCCCTTACCCTATCTCCCAAAGCGAATATAATCCACCGCAATGTTGGCGTTTGCTATATCACACGGATCAAAACGGAGTGAGCTGATCATGCCTCGCCAGCGAGGATGTTCGCCCAGGTTCAGTGTATACTCGTGAAATTGACCGTCTCCTTGGAATTCAAACCGCAAACTGTTAGCCTCAGAAGTGTTGCTGCTGCCAATGCTCCAGAATAATTGCCCGGAGCCCACTTTATCGGAATTCGCCTGTATCTTCATTCGGATGTTCAATATAGGGTACTCAGAAGCGCGCAGCCCTGGTGTAGAGGCAATAAGCGCCGGATCGCTTGAGGTCGTGTGAAATTCCATGTTCCCTTCTTTGACGGTCAGGTCACTGACGTTCATCATGGCTGACCAGCCTTCCGCATCGGTGTCAAAGTCCCACGTTGTTTTGTGCGGTGTACGCGGGAAGTCGTAGGGGCCGAGTCCCACATCCCGCGGCGACAGGTTTTGCGGCCAGTCCTCCGCTTCGCCTTTACCGAACACCTCGCGTATGGCCTCGTACATGGTAAACCCGAATTCCAGATTGGGTTCGATGTAACTGCCTTCACCCCATTCGTTCAGTGGGCCGAGAATCAGGAAAGGCACATCATGTTCTGCACAGTAGTCTTTGCCTGCGTGTAGGAATTGTTTGAACAGTTCCGGCGTGCGTCCGTGAAACGCCATCGAGTTCGGCCCGTGCCAGGGACGGGAATCCCAGCCCGTATCCACAATAGGATAGAAGGGGAAGGCGCCGGATTGTTGGCGGCGTTTTTCCCATGCTGCCGGTGCGGTGGCAACCACATCCGCGTATTGCCCCTGCGACTGGTGAGGCGCCATGTCGAGGGCGCTTCCGAATTCATGGTAGGTTGTGTTCCCGTCATAGGTTTCTGCTTGCCATTTCTGCATATCGGTTTCGTTGGCGTGGTGTTGCAGAATGATGAACTCAATGCCTACGTGCCCCGCATCCTTCGCCATCTGTCGGGATTCCGCGAAGGCTTCTGCCACGGCATCGCTCCCGCCCAAATCACCACGGATAAGATTGGAATCCCAAAGGAAGACGGCGGGCTTGCCATTGACCTTGTAATAGCCGGGCAGCGTGAAATACTTGTCAATCCATTCGCGGGTCACATTGCGCCAGTCTTCCCGGGAGTGGGTGCCTTTGGGGTTATGGTTTGCCCACATGATGGCGACCTTCAGGTAATCCCGATAACGCGCCTGCCGATAGGCGTCAAACCAGTGGTACAGATGCTGATTACCGGCAACCCAGTACCAATCCACCAGGAAACAGGAGATGCCATTTTCCACCGCCCACTTAATCTGCCAGTCCACACACTCCGGATTGCTTTCATCGTAATACCCCAGCAACGGTTTGCGTATGGGTGTGGTGTTGCGCAGACAGTCGTACTTCACATCGGCATTCCAGCCCGGGAAGTAGTAGGCACAGACTTCCAACGATGTTTTGATAGGCTTGGGTTCAGGCACGTAGTCTGCCGTCATTTTCACAGCAGGCATAAAGGTCAGGGTCGCGTTACAGGCTGGGGTGGTTGCATCCGGTTTCAGAGTAACGGTCTGCGGTACTGCTGTTTCCGCCTGTACAAGCCAAAGAATGTTAACGCTGTCGCCATGCTGTAATGGGGTAGTTGCAGAATAATTCGGACCGCTGACGACCTTAACGCCTGCTGGTGTTTCAAGCATAACATCCTTGATTGCGGCGTCGCCGCCACCGCGGTTGATGAGTTGCGCCAGCAGCGATTCCGGCCTTCCTGCACGGCTTACGCCGTTTTCAAATCCGAAGTACGCCACCTCAATCTCCGGCGGGCCGTCTGGCTCCGTGGTCAGGGCGATGCGTTCCACTGAAATTGTGGCTGGATCGGCAATATGCAGATTTAACCCGACAAGATTGCCTGTCCACTCCTTGTTCCCCTGCATTTCAACATAATAGCGGCGCACCCCTTCATGCTGC
>CAZBNU010000040.1:0-7365 GCA_964493075.1 uncultured Nitrospirales bacterium
GAAGTTTCCGGTATGGGTTGTGAATTTAACAGCATGGAACGTATACTGTATTCGTGTTTATAGTTGAAGAGCAGAAATACACCACTAAAACAGTTCGAGGTTTTCGGGGGCGGGCGGCGGCACAAAATAATTGTAAAGGTGAATAAGCACTTCGGCATCTGCAGCGGCGTAATCGCGTTGTGTGGGTGTTAGGGGGCGTCGGGTCCAATCAGATGCCTGCAATGACTTATCCAGATAAATGTCCAGATAACGTTCACATACCTCGCCGAGTTTATGGCCGCCATCCTTGGTCTTTTTATACCGCTTACGTGCTTCTATGAGTGTGTCGTAGATGTTGACGATGGGTATGCCGTAATGACCGAGCACCTTTTCCTCAAAGGTTTTGCTGTGGATAATTTTCATCACATCAGCGTTGCCCATTAGTTCTTTCAGTGGGGTCAGGTCTTTGAGGGGCAACGCATCAATCAGATAGACTTCGTCTTCTGTTGCCAACTGAATTGTACACAAGATGCGCGGTTCTACCAGTGTCGTTTCTACATCCAGAGCGATTCGCTGTTTCAGGCTTAATTTATGACATGCGCTTTGAAAGGCTTCGGGGGTTTCAATGTAGTGTACAGGCAACTGTGGCTTGTAGGCGCCGCCTTTTGTGATGACCAGAACTTCCGCATCCACTGTTTCAATAGGCGGTAACTGAACGACAGAAGCGATGGATTCTTTGGGGAAAAGAACCGAAAATCTTTCTTGTCTCTTTTCCTTTCCACCTTCCATGAATAGGGGATCGGTCAAAACACACATCACGCAATGACCAGTAGGTTTTAGTAAGGTATAGGCGGTAACCATTTGCTGTGTGGCTGGGCTGTCATCGGACAATTCGTCCTCGTTCACCACAGCAAGCAAGACATTGAACAGGTGAGTACCTTTAGTTTGCGCCATTGACGACAATTCTTCAGAAGAGGCGGTTATTACGTTCATGCGTTGGCGACGCAACCAGGAAAGCGCCTGCTCACCTTGGTCATGAACACAGAGAATTCGGTCTTTTTTATGGAATAATCCGGCAGTGGCCAATCCTGCCATTAGTGTGGGTATCACGGGAATAGTACTTTCCTGCGGCTTTGAGTTTCAGAAGTAGGCGCAACGATTATATGCCTGCGCCGAGGCCAAGTTGGTCAACCATGGTTATCATGGGCAGGAACAAGGAAATAAACAGGATTAGCACGCCTATGCCTACCACAATGGTGAAGATAGGTTGAAGCGCTTCGCCTAGACTTGAGACGGCGATTTTGACCTCCTCTTCGTAAATATCAGCAATCTGTTCGGCTATCTGATCTACCCGACCGGATTCCTCGCCAGTAGCAAACATATCCACGACAACATGGGGTATGACGCCTGATTCGCGCATGGGTTCTTCAAAGCCGCCGCCTGTCTCCACTGATTCGCGCATTGCCTGTAGTGATTCCGCCACAGCACGGTTATGGATAGCGTTACGGGTGAGATCAAGGGTTGCCATCATGGAAAGGCCGCTTCGCAGTAATAAACTCATGGTTCGACACATTTCTACAATGGCGTTTTTATGCGCAATGGCTCCAATGATGGGAAGTCGGATTTTGACGTAATCTGCGGCAACACGTCGTACCGGATTGCGCAGATACCAGAACTGATAAAGCAGCACGACCACAATGAGGGAAAGCATGGGAACCCACCAGCCGATCCGGATCAAAACGGATGTCTGAATGAGAAGTTTTGTCCCAAGGGGCATGGCCAGGTCGGCCCGTTCAAAGAAATCCGCAAATACGGGAACAACAAAGGCGGTAATGACAAAAAGCGCTGCTACACAAGCAATTACAAGGAGTATTGGATAAATCATCGCGCCTCGTACCCGTTTGCGTAGCATTTCACGTTCTTCGCGATATTCTACCAGGCGTCGCAGCACTGTGGTCAGGGTACCGCTGGCTTCGCTTGCCTTAATCAGATTCACAAACACCGTGTCAAAATAGCGGGGATGGCGGTCGAATGCCTGCCAAAGTGCGTTACCGCCTTCCACATAGAGGGCAATATCATTGATAAGACCACGTACGGCGTGCCGATCGCTTCTTTTTGCGAGTGCTCGGAGGGAACGTAACAGGGGAGTGCCTGCATCAAGCAGCATTATCAACTGCCGTAAAAAAACGGTAATGTCGGTGTAACGAATAGCGCCTGTTGTGAAAAAACTGGGAGAGGGGGCTTTATCCATATTTTGATTGACTATTTCTTTCGCAGCATCTTCTGGCGTTGCTTCAAGCGTTTTCGCCAAGGTAACGCGCTTGATCTGTTTTCCGCCTTTTTTTGTGCTTTGTGATGTGTCTGCCATTTATTGCTTCCTTATCATTCAAACACCAATGTATATTTTTGCAATCACTTTTGCTGCCTCGCTGTATCACTGTCTTTTACCGTATGCCATGAGAGAAAAGCATACTCCCCATTCTCCATTATCATTACGGCTTCCACCGAGTGTTTTGCCTGCGTGAGGAATTTTCCGGGAACTGCCCGTTGCAATTCTACTGCGCTGATTAGACAAAATGCCCGCATCTTTCCGGGCCACTCAGGTTTATTGTTAAAGCGGGCTATCCATGCCTCTTCTTTTAGTGCCTCCACCGTAACGTGTGCCTGTGCAGTATAGGTGGAAAGAGGCGTGATGGAATTGACCTCGCTTTCCTGTGAAGCGCCATAAACCGCATAGGTGAAATTATAGGCGGGTCGGGGGTCTATGCCTTCAATGAGGGCGGCACGTACCTGGGCGGCGGCGCTATTGATACCCGCAGTAGCATAGTTTCTGATGCGTATATCACGAATGCGCAAATCGCTTTCGTCAAGTTCCAAAGACATAAAGCGCATATATGATGCGCCCAGAACGGAAAACAGCGCCAGTAGTGAAATGGCAAGAAACAGTGCAATCCCTTTATTATGGGAAGCAGGCTTTTTTGTCGATTGTTTTGTGTCTATTTTGATAACCATCATTAGTGTACCTGTAAGGCAAAAGTCGCCGTTCGTGCGAATTGGCCGTCCGTTCTGTCACCTGCTATCAGGGAAAGGCTCACCCTTACAAGAATTGGATGGACTGGCGCTGACCACTTTTCATGCCAGGTATTCCCGTCAAAGTACTGCAATCGCATACCCGCCACATCATCTGCTACAACAACCGAAGAGGGTGTCGCTTCAGGTTCTTGCAGCGAAGTAGTGGATCGCACCAGCCGGGGCTCATTTGGTCCGCGTTCCACCGCGTAGGTAACCAGTAATCGCTCCCGTAGTTGGGTCAGGGGATTATGTATTTCAATAGGGAATGTGATGGTATCATCTTCAAAGGGGATGCGCCAGAAATGGAGGCTGTCCTCCGTGTCCGCATGAATTCCATGCAAAGGGTTGCCGGTGACCCTGCCGGATAGAAGATTTTCAAAGTCCTGCAACATCATGTCAAAAGCGTTGGCGGCAGATTTGTTTAGACGCAAGTTTTCCTGAAGTGTATTGAAATGGGTTGTCATGCGGAAAAAACCGGTAATGCCGATAGTGCTCACAATACCCATAAGGGAGAGCACTACCACCAGTTCCAGCATAGTGAAGCCTGATTTGTATCTTATTGTACGGATGCTCATGGCACTTCCTTAACAGGAACCTGCACGGGTGCGGGAGCGCGATGGCATGGGACACTCGAAGTAAGTGCCAGTGAACGGTTTTTCCCTTGGGTCTGCCACTGCACGTTTACCGTTACTTCATAGGCCTGGGCGTCCGGAGAAGGCAATCGTCCCCATGCTTTCCAACGAAACCTGCGGTACAGTAATTCGTTGCGTGCGTGGATTGTCCGGTTGATCAATTTGACATCGGGAGGAACAGCGACATTTCCTGCTTTGGGATCATCGTCTCCCAATACGATGGGGAAGAGCGACATCTCGTTGGACGCGTTATAATTCCAGATAAACGTGTCCGGTGCTGCAAGAATTACCGACAGTTGGGATGATGCCACTTCAGCTGCCAATGTTTTTTGTCGTGATTCGTTGGCGATTTCCAGACTGATCCCGTACATGGCGATAAGCCCGGCAAGCGCCACGGCGATTACAGTCAGTGCCATGATCAATTCTATAAGGGTGAAGCCGCGCAAGAGTTGTCTGGTACTTGTATCTTGTGTCGAGAAACTCTCCGAACTATGAAGTCCTTTTATATATCCGTGTTCCATGCTTAATAATTTCCAGTACAGAACCGTTTGGCGCAATATAACGGGCTGCCTATATTCATCCCGCCTATCATTAATTATATACTATACGAATGCGGGAACTATTGCAAATGCGTAGCGATTATGGGTTCTGGTTATTGGATTGTTGAGCGAATATGATACCCTTGATATGTTTACAGTCCTGTGTTTTCAAAACTTTATTTTTAGGAGATGTTTAGGCATGTTATTGTCAAAAAAGATAATACCAGGGGCTATTATGAAATATAAGCGATATTTGTTGTTTATGCTGCTGCCTTTCATGGTTGTGGTGAGTGGTTGTGCGACTTTAGGCGGCAATGCACAATATTCGGTGCTGCGCGCAAAGAACAGCGTGGCGCCGGCACTGGTTCATATACGTCCTCTTAAAGAAGTGTTTATTGCTGGACGGCGTGAAGAAGTACCCAGTGTTGGCAGTGGCTTTATCATTTCTGATGACGGCTACATCGTCACCAACGAGCATGTGGCAGGGGATAGCAGTCAGGTATGGTGTGTATTTAGCGACAATACCGAGATTGAGGCGCGTGTGGTGGGTACTGATGCCGATACCGACGTTGCCGTGCTGAAGGTGGAAACGGAACAGCGACTGCCTTATGTGCAAATGGGGACTTCGTCCGATCTTGAAGCAGGCCAACTGGTGTTGGCCATGGGTAGTCCTCATGGATTGGCGCGCAGTGCATCGCTGGGAATCATCAGCGTGACTGATCGTTATCTGGGCGACAGTAG
This sequence comes from uncultured Nitrospirales bacterium, assembly GCA_964493075.1. Classification (GTDB taxonomy): domain Bacteria; phylum Hydrogenedentota; class Hydrogenedentia; order Hydrogenedentales; family CAITNO01; genus SLFT01. The sequence goes on from CAZBNU010000040.1 coordinate 4,964, forward strand.
TGGGCTGGTTTCACCTTATAACAACTGGATACAAACGGATGCTGCCATCAATCCAGGCAATAGCGGTGGACCTCTTGTTAATATGCGCGGCGAGGTTATCGGCGTAAACTCCCGTGTATTGAGCGGTGCAGAAAATGTTGGGTTTGCCATTCCTGTGGACATTGCAAAGGAAGTGGTGGATGCCATCATCCGGGAAGGCCGGGTACACCGAAGTTATTTGGGATTGACATTTCAGGAAATGGCGGCTAAGACGGATGATCAGGCAGTGCATGGTGTAGTTATTGCTGATGTGGCGCCTCTTTCACCTGCGCAAGAAGCAGGCATCTCGCCGGGCGATCTTCTTACTGCCATTAACGATAGAACGCTGGATGCCCGTTTTGAGGAAGACCTGCCTCGGGTACGCAAGGCAATTGCAGACCTGCCCATAGGCGCATCTGTGATATTGCATCTTGTGCGCGGAGAAACTCCTATGGAAGTTGACGTGGTCACAGAAGAAAAACTGTCGTTGAAAGGTGGCCAGACGGAATTTGCCGAATGGGGATTTACGGCAGTAGAATTAACCCCGGAACTTGCGCGTCGTGCCCAGTTGGCAGGTCGTTCAGGCGTACTCATATCCGGGAGTCAGCCCGGAGGCATTGCAGCGTCCGGCGGGTTGGGGCAAGGGGATATAATACTTGAAATGGATGGAGAATCCGTGCAGACCTTGGATGGATTTACACAGGCCTATCAACTGCGGCGGGAATCAAAACAAAAACTTGTGCTGTTGTTTGTTCAGCGGGGCGCAGTGACGCGATTTGTACTGTTAAACACTGGCGCCCAACAAGAGTCAACTCTTGATAAGGAATTACTTGACCATGTGGATTAAAAATGCTCTCTTGACAGGTTGTATTCTGATTGCCACATCATGGGTTGTATATGGCGATGCTATCAGCCCGAAAGTGATACAAAAATCGTTTTCAAAAACGAATGAGGCGGTATGTGTAGTGACCTTTACCCAGGAAGCCACGGACCCGCGGACAGGAGAACAAAAACGTCAGGACGGCAATGCGGTTGGCTTGTTGGTATCGTCTGACGGCTTGGTGATTTCCAACGGCCATCTGCAACTGGAAAACATAAGTTCCTTTAATTTTCAGGTACATGTCCGTCGAAATGGGGAGGATCGAAAATACGCTGCTGTATTGCTTGAAAAGCCTGACGATATTAATATCTCGTTGTTGCGTATTCAGGCGGATGGACTACTTGACCTGCCCTTTGTACAGTTCAAACGGAACAGTACGTTATCTATTGGGGATTCGGTTGCGCTGGTAGGAATTATGGGTGAGAATATGGATTATCAGCGCTGCGTTGAACTGGACCTTATCAGCGCTGTATTTGAAGAGCCAAGACCTACCTATTGTCTTACGGAAGGGCTGCGACTGGGCTTCGTAACGAGTCCTGTTATAAATGCTGAGGGCGAGGTGGTGGGTATTGTCGGGTTTGATTTGGGTGCTAATGACGGTGGCGGCGTCTTTGATCGACCTGGATACCCGCTTGTGTTTCAGACAGACCTTTTCATCCAGCATATAGACAACCCACCAGACGTTTCTGTCGCAGCAGTGCGCACCGAAGAGGCGTGGCTTGGTGTGTTTACGCAACCGTTGACCACCGAGTTTGCGGAGTATTGGGGAATTGAAGAAGCGGGTGGATTGATAGTAAGCACCGTCGTACCCGATTCGCCGGCCGCCGAAGCAGATATAATCCCTGGCGATATTATCCGTGCCATCAATGGAATACCCTTGCGCGCAACGCAAGATCGTGATGTATTTGCCTTTACCAAAATGATTCGCGATTCAGAACCAAACAGTGTTGTGGAACTACAGATGTTGCATAATGGTGAAGAACGCAGTATTTCTGTGACCCTTGGCCTGCGGCCACGTTCCGCTCGTGACGCCGAAGAGTTCACGGATGAAACCTTTGGGTTGGTGGTGCGTGAAATCACCCGCGATGTGCGCATCTTATTGAACATCAGTGAAGATGTCACGGGGGTTATTGTGAGACGGGTCATATCCGGTAGCGCGGCCCATCTGGCAAAAATAAGGCCCGGCGTTATCATTATGGGATTTGGCGATCATGCCGTGACTAATCTTGACGATTACGAACAGGCGGTGGAGAAGGAAAAAGAACGCAAGCCGAGCGAAATATCTGTCTTTGCACGGGTGGGTACCGCCACCGGTTTCTTCCGTCTGCAACCTCGGTGGGGGAATTAAAATCGTGTACAGTACAAACATATCCCTTAGAGCCCTTGTTGTAATCATTTTTTCTGGAATGTTTCTCATGTCGGCATGCCAAGGCACTATTGATGATTCTGATTTAGTGATTGCATATACCCTGTGTGAAAAGTTGGAGTATGAGAAGGCCTTTCC
>CAZBNU010000040.1:7465-25900 GCA_964493075.1 uncultured Nitrospirales bacterium
GAAGAACAGGGGATGCCGCCAAACGCGGGAATACCCATCCTGCGTATTGCCCTTGAACACGCACGAAAAGCGGCCTACTTCAATCCAGATTCGGTATTCATCCTTGATTTGACACAGACCCTGGAGACCATGATTGCCGCCGCGGAAAACCCACCCAAGAGTATAGTCCCGGAATCCCCTAGGCGGACGGTTCCAAAGCCAAACCCATTGCCACCACCGGGGAGAATTTTTACTTAACTGAGGCATTGTTTTTATAATGCGCCAACATTTTCTTTGTATGTGGAGAGAAATATTTGCATCTTTTGTGTGAAGGTCTGGGCAAGTCGCGGTTCTCGACGCATATTGTCCACAGGGGCGAGATTGGTACGATAGCGAGAGATATCGAGAAACTCCTGCACCTCTGAGCCTCTGGAAAATTCGAGTGTAAAGGGGGCAAGTCCTGATTGCCAGGTGAAACGCCAATGTCCAGTACGAAGTGATAAAGTAATCGGATTTCCTGTCATCGAGATGCATTCACCCATAGTGGATTGGTTCAAAATGTCCACTCCTTCAACTGGATGGGCAAATGAAGTATTTGCGAGTCCTGCTATGGTGACAGCGACATCTTCCAGGGACACCAGGTTTCTTTGGGTGCTGCCGTAGCGGTTGGGAATATCAAGCAGCAGGGGAATTCGCAAGGCACTTTCATGCAGCGTGCGTCGGGGCGGACCACCGCGACGCCAAGCGCCTCGACCGGGTTCAGTGAAATCAAAGCCATGACTTGAAGTAATCACGAGGACCGGTCTTTTTTCGGGAGGGATTTCATGCAACCGATCGATAAAAGCACTTACCTGTTTGTCTACATACGTGACAGCCGTATCATAAATATCCACAGGGTCTGGCTTTCGCCCCTGCCCGATGAATCCATTGCCGTAGTAGGGGAGGGGCGTGGGATTTCGCAAATCCCGCAAGCGGATAAAAACCATGTATTGATCATTTAGATGCGTTTCAATCCAGTTGCCTGCTTTTTGCAGGGTCGCCCACGCACCTGCTGGTGTGGGTTGGAGGGGCACAGTGGCGTCGGCTTTTCTGGAGGTCCGTATTTCCATTGGAAATACATCGTTGAAGGCTACAAAACCGCGCTCAAATCCAGAACCATAGTGCAGATCATTCCCGTCGGCACCCCTGCCTTCTGTGAATGCCATCGTGAGATAACCTGCATCGCGCAGTACCTCTGGAAGCGTACTGATCCGTTCCGGGAGAGGACCGTTAAAGGTGTCGTAATACCGATGTGCAAAGGGGTTTACACCGGTAAAGAGGCTCATGCATGCGCCAGCGGTCTGCGGTGTTGGCGTATAGGCATCTTCGTAAACCATCATGCCTGGAATACGCTCAGTAAGAAAGGGAACCGTATTGCGGTGATACCCATAAGGGTTCATGTTCTCCGCGCCCAGACCTTCTACGACAACAACCACAATACCGGGATTCCTTGTGTTTTTAGTCATAGAATGCTGCCAGGGGCCGCTCACCATCATGGTCAATCCGGATTCCACAGGTGGATTCAATCCAAAGCGTTGCATAATGCTGTCTGGTTCACCACTACTCCAAGAGACAGCAAGGGTCTGTACCCCTTCAGGGATCGGGGTACTGTCAAAATTGTTTTCTATCCAGTCATGGTTTTCAATCTGAAGGGTGTGCGTTGCAGAAAAAACAGGGGCTGGCAGGGCAGTTGTTTCCGGGTTTACATTGGTATCATAAGCGTCGTAAGTGACGTAAACCGTTTCCGGAAATGATTCATCTGTTTTTAGTGGCGCCCACAAAAATGAAATGCGTTCTCCCCGCTTTTTTTCAAAGGAAAGAAGCACACGCACATGTTCGGGCGCTTTACAGGCATTGGTGTAGGTGTCGTTTGCTGCAAAGGGTTCCTGCACAGCAGCGATTATCGGTTGCTCTGCATCAATTTCTTCCAGATATTGGTCTATGATTGCATAACCGGCAATGCCGCAAAGTCCGGAGACAGCGATCCAGGGCAGGAAACGCAGTCTGCTTGCGGGTTGTCCTTGTACTGCAGCAAAGAAAGCCATGAGTTTGAAGAAACAGTGAAACGCTGCAAATATCCCGACATGGAAAAAGGGTTCCATCTTCTGCAGCGTTGCATAGGGAAGCGGCAACGACAAGCCCGCCAGCGAGGGGAGAAGCAGCAAGGCGGTTGATTCCGAGAGTATTTCTGTGATTGTGAAACTGCGCGCCCGCACAGGTTTAAGGAGCATGATGGCGGCACGAAAAGTGGTTTGTGTTGCCAGATAGGCCACCGCAATAAATGCGGCAATCCATATTGTGGCCTCAAAGCCGTGTATGAGTCCCAATGATGCCAACAGACGTCTGCACCAGAGGCCAACAAGGCCTGATGCCAACCCAAGGCTCATAAAATATACTGCCGTCGCCATGCTTTTGCTCCGGATACACTGATATCGTTTATAAAAAAAACGGACTCAATTGCGATTGTAGCATTGAATGCCCCATTATCTGTAGTTGCTATTTTTTATTGGCATATTCGATGAAGCAACAACCAGGGCACACAGGGAACAGTCCATTTTTGCATGCTTGGCGAAACCCTCGGGTTTGTTTAGAATTCCACAGTTCCTGCAATGATTGTTCACGAATATTACCAACCTTTTTGAGCCAGCAGGGGAAGGCATCGCCTGTGCGACCTATAATTAGGGTGTTCCAGGGGCTGCGGCATGTATACTGCTGTACATCAATATTACCATCATAATACAGCAGAAGTTCTTCGCGGGGCATCCGTGGCCAGCGCACTTCAACGCCGTATTTCTGAGCGGATTCATCTGTTTTTACAAATGCCTGCTCCAAATCTTTACGAGAAATTCGTGGCCAGGACACGTCCTCCTGTTTCCAAGCACCATAAGGACGTTCGCCAAGATCGGGCAGATCATGCATTCTTGATTCTGTCACGAGATTTAGTACATCGCCACCTATGGATTTTACGATTTCGGGAAGATGATGGAGTATCGCCACATTCGATTGCTGAATGACCGTGGTGATATGCACAAGAGGACAGGCTTTTTTTGCTTTTCTGCGCACTTCGTTCAGGGTCTGGATTCCCTGGCTTGAGCGATCAAATGCGCCGGGTTGCTGCCGGATCGCATCGTGAATTTCGCCCGGGCCTTCCAGCGACACACCAATAAAGTTAAGTCCCCTTCCACCAAGCCGTCGAGGCGCACAGGTTACGGATGCGATTGCTGCAGATTCTGTAAGCATGGTGGCATTCGAGATATAATGGGTGCGTGATTTGCGGGAGGAATAGGCTAGCAGTTCCAGAAAATCCGGACGTATCAGTGGTTCGCCGCCTGTAAATGTGATAAAACTGATACGCCCAGTCTGGTCAATGACATACTTCCATTCTTCCGTAGTCAGTTCGCCGGTGCGCTGCTCCTCGCTTGTAGCGTTTTCCAGCCAGGAGATGTATTGGCACATGCGGCAGCGCAGATTGCAACGGCGGGTCACTTCAAAAAGATAATGCCAGGCGGGAAAGGCACGGCCGGACTTGAAAGCACGGTAGGGTACTTCGCTATAAGCACGTTGCAACGCATCGTATAGCCACGCGCTAAGATGTTGCAGTTGAAATGGTGCACTTTCAGACATGGGCTTTCCCGGTTATGGTTGCATGGAACTCGTAATGACACACCAAGCGAAAACTACGGACTGCGTTGGAGCATGAGCATTATGTTAGATTACCCCAATAGAATAGCAGATTGTTTGTTGTGGTTCACAATGCAAGCGTAAACCTTATATCTACATGATATTGACGCTGTTCCTGTTGGTTTGTTTCACTTCCTGAACCGCAGTTTCCGCTGCACGCACAAATTCGTCCATGGACTGGTTGTTTGTGTATTCCGCCAGGCCTATGCTGATGGTAAGCCCCTTGGTGTCGCGGTTATAGAATTCTTCCTCGATTCGTTTGGCAACCAACCTGCCTTCTTCTCTGTCAACACCGGCAAGCAACACTGCAAATTCATCACCGTCAAAGCGGAAGCACGCATCACCGGTGCTGGGGTGAATGTGAACAGAAATAGCTGCCGCAGCCTCAACTAGCATCTGATCACCTACCGCATGGCCGTATTGGTCATTAAAAGTTTTCAGGCCGTCCAGATCAAGCATCATAAGTGTGGTGGGTATGTTGTATTCCTGGGCGCTGCGTACCGCTCCATGCACACGATTCACGAAGGAACGACGGTTGAAAAGGCCGGTTAGCAGGTCGCGCTGGGTAATTTCATCGAGGCGCATCTGCATCTCGCGGCGTTCTGTTATGTTTTTCAGCACTAGGAATATACCGAATTGCGCTTCGTTCTTCACCACTGCCATGGACACGTCCACATATACAGTGGTATCGCAGCTGTGGGCTAGTTTGAGATCAGAAATTGCTCCGCGTCCGATGAGTGCGCATAGGGAAAGCCATTGTTCAAACCGGTACCGGTCTTCTACATCCAACAGCATGGATACCGGTTTGCCAACAAGGTTAGTCTTTTTTTCGCCCATCAATTCAAGGAGGGATTTGTTTACATCGCGTATGACAGCGCCGCCGCCATCCAAAAGCGCCATGCCATCAATGCTGAGGTCGAAAAGGCTCTTATATTTAAGCGTTTCCAGCCGTCTTTCGTTGCGCAGGTTGGATTCATTGAAAATTCGTATTAACTTGGCAAGAAATTCTTCCGGCAGAAAGGGTTTGTAAATGAAATCCATCGCTCCGGCACGTACCGCCTTCACATGGGGAAATTTTTCAGAAGGTTCGCCGGTAATGATAACACCCATGGAAGGAAAGGCCCTATGTGCCTCATGTGCCAATTCCAGACCGGACATGCCGGGCAATTTCATGGCGCATACAAGCGCATCGAAGGCGGTGCTGTCCAGACGGGTCATCGCGTCGTAGCCGTTGGTGCATGTCTCCACGGAACAGTTGAAGTACTTTTCCAAGATACGCCGTGAATACTTGGCAATACGCGGAGTATGTTCTGCAATTAATACACGCTTACCGGAAAAAGCGTGACTGTCGCCCATCGGCGCCGACAGCCCCTTTCCCCGATGACTGTCTGAGAAAACCATACAGTGACTTCCTTATAAGTCCAACAATATTAATGTTCATATTTTACCCTGATATTGCCGTAAACGCAAGTTTTCGAGATTCGGCCATTATTGTACTGTTGCTTGCTTTTTTCTTTATGGGCATTTATTGACAATAAACGGTATAGGATGCGGTTAACTTGCGCGTGTATGATGATTTATGCGACCGGTATGATTTATGAGAGAAGTGCGAGGGATGTAAAGTTCGTAGATTATTTTCATACGCTTATTTTTATTTTGGTATCCTTATCATAGGGTTCGTAATGTACTTCTGCGAGTGCGAGTCCTTGAGGTGGTGCACAGTGTCCGCGAAACGGACCGCCTGCAGCCATAGCCTCTTTTATGAAGTCCGTGGTAAACCGTCCTCGGGCTACTTCGATAAGTGTGCCGCTGATATTCCGCACCATTTTATAGAGGAATCCATTTCCAACCAGTTCAATGCGGTAGAGATTGCCAGTACCCAATGTGCTGCAGAATCCGCCCGGCATCAAACGCACTTCATAGAGGGTGCGGACAGTATCTTTCATCTGGCTGCCCGCACTCTGAAATCCCGAAAAGTCATGGGTGCCGATGAAGAGGTTTAGTGCCTCGCTAAGCAGTTCCAAGTCTACCTTATAAGGTACATGCCACGCATATCGGGCGGAAAGAGGATCGGGCGACCTGCCAAAATCGAAGGCATATACATATCGTTTCCATGTGGCGCCGAACCTGGCATTGAAGTCATCAGTCACTATTTCAATGGTGTCCACGCGAATCTCTGGTGCGAGCATGCGCGATGTGGCGTGTGCAAGTCGCACGGGGACGTTGCCCGGCCAGCGACAGGAAAATACCTGGCCTAGGGCATGTACGCCTGCATCGGTACGGCCCGCGCCCTGTATAGCGACTTCCGTGTTTGCAAGCCGGGAAAAAGCCCGCTCAAGTTCTCCCTGTACGGTGCGTCTACCGGGTTGACGCTGCCAGCCCGAAAAGTCAGTGCCATCATAGCGAACGACACCTTTGAGTGTAGTATGGTTCATGGCGACACTATGCTTTCCCGTTGTTTCTTCCATACGGGATACTCCTTTTCCAGCAATGCCGCAGGCGCGTTCGTATACCATCCATATCCAATACGACGTTCGTGTTCGACCTCGGCAAGCGAATATACCTTCTCCCCATCGCGGTTCGCCATGAAAGGTCGGTTTGTATCTATTTCATAAAAACGTGCCCAAATTGGTGGCGCATTGGGGTCTTCCACTACACGCATGTCAATCTTGGCTGTATAGTTGCCATAAGTTACCGGATCAATATCAAACTTCTCGATTCGTATCCCATGTATTTGTGATTTCTCGAACCAGTTCATTGCGCTGTGTATTGCTTCTATTACCTCGGGGGAGGGATGGTCCATTTGCATGAGATAACGAACTACTTTGACGCTTTCTGCACTTATCAGGGAAGGCAACTCATAGGATCGGGCCGTCGCAGGCTCAAGGGTTATATGATCGTATTGTCCTGCCCATATTGTGCGCTTGCCGTCTACCACTACTTGCAGCCGCAAAATCAAATTGTCGGCTTTTTCAATTGCATTGCGAATAGCAGCATGAATTTCATCAGAAAGGAAACGATAGACCACGGCATCAGTCTGTGTGCTTCGGAGAAAGAAAAGCAAACCTGCCAGCACATCATCATTCAAGGTTATTTGTGAACGATAGCCGCTCATTTCAGGCCAGAATTGCGGCCACCCCCCATTGTCGTATTGTGCATTGAGGATAAAGGCGACCCCCTTCTTGGCCGCATTCGCGTAGGCTTGGTTTCTTGTCTGTTGATATACCTGGGCAAGATAAGCAATCTGGGTATAGGTGTTGCGGTTATCGAAAGTGGTGTCCTGCATAGATTTGTCTGTTGCAAGGCGCTCCTTCTCATGGTCTGTGAGAATACGAAGGGGGTCCTTGTTTTTAGGCCATCCCCCGTTATCCCGCTGATACAATAGAATATTATCAGCAATGTCAACGATCTGATTCGGTGCATAACGGTCATATTTCGTGGCGTCAACTTCTTTGCGATAGTGGTTTATGCTGTCTGAAAACCCGTCGAGGGGGAGGGCTTCATAGCCAAATACCAAAGCATTAGGCAAAGCAAAGAGCAAGAGGAATAAGATAGGTACTCTCATTTATTTTCCTTTAATTAACCCTGAACTGCTGCAGCAGTTTACCGGTCACGAACAAGTGCGTCTAGCGAATTCGGTCAAACAATAATTAACATGTTATACTACCATATCACTTGGGCAGAAACCATTAGAAGGGCATTAAAGTTTTTGCATTGAGTGCTTCGCACCAATCCTTTAACTGCCTGTAGTAAACCGAAGGAGAATCAAAATGAAATTATTACGTTCCATTATTATGTTGTCCATGCTGTGTATTGTGGTGTCCTCTTGTGCAACGGTGTCACGGGTGGTTGTCAAAGATGGTTTTCGCGTTGCCAACGATCAACTTTACAGGGACAATTCCGGGTTTACATTGAATGCTGTGTATGAGCCGGAATTATGTGCCAAGGGTGCGGCGTTGGAGCACATGGTTCCTGCACTGGCGAAAATCGCCGAAGTGGGAGGAAATGCGGTTGCGTTTGATTTATGTGGTTATGAAGACGACGGCAAAAAACTTTCCCAACAATCTGTACGTACCGTAGCCGCCTATGCAAAGCGTGCGAAGGATCAGCGTATGGCTGTGATAGTCCGCGTTCTGGGCGATGGCAAAAGTACCTACAACCGCCATGATGCTGTCGCCACAGCTGCCAGGGCGCTTGCTGATGTGTCATTGGCCGTGTATTGGATTGATGGTGATAATGCGGCTAATCTGGCAAGGCGTTTCAAAAGGATTTCCCCTCATCTGGTGGTCGCTGCTCCCAAAAACGGAGATCTCATTTTGACGACCAGTAGCGAGAAGGCCGGCAATTCAGGCCAACATCTCCTGGTGGACGCCCTTCCCTGTGACCCACGCGGTAATGTTAATTATGTGTTGACCGGAAACTCCGAAGTCTATAAACTCATTGATGAAACCTATATGACTGAAGTGGAAAAGGCAGCGTGGACGCCGGATAATTCCATGTTGACTGAAGAGGAGCGGGCAGAGGGTTTTGTGTCTCTGTTTAACGGACGCGATCTCAACAACTGGTGGTCGTTCAAGCATGGCAAAGAGTCGTTTCGCGTGAATGAAGACGGCTATATTGAGTGTTATCAGAGCGGAGCAGAAGCTATCATGAGTAATAGGCGCTATGATAATTTTATTCTTCGCCTGGAATATAACATCAAGGACAAGGATGCCAACAGCGGTATTCACCTGCGTGCACCCCGTGCAGCGCGTCAATCTAAAATAGGATTTGAATTTCAGATAATGGGTGATTCCTATCTTACCGAACCGCACAAAAATAGTACCGGTGCGGTGTACGATGTGCTCCCGGCATCGGCTGTGGCGGCACGTCCAGAAGGGGAGTGGAACGAAGTAGAAATCATGCTCAACGGTCCACATCTGAAAGCCACGCTCAACGGTGTCATCGTGCAGGATGTCAATTTTGATGAAGTGGAAGAGATGCGCTATCGCCTTCGCCGTGGATTTATAGACTTGCAGGATCATGACAATTACGTGCTTTTTCGCAATGTGCGTGTGAAAGAACTGTAAGAAGGAAAGAATAAATGAATGCTGCAACATCCGCCTTTTTAAGAGGTATTGTCTTTTCACTTTGCTGTATGCTTCTATATTGTGGGTGTTGCCCGGCGTTACAGGAATACTTAACAGACGAAACGGGTTTTGATGGCGCTGTTACCGTGTTGTCTGTTGAGAGGAAAGGTTCATGTGACGTGGCATTGTTGCGTGTTCCGTATCTTGATATTTACGGAAAACCCGAAGAGGGAAGTGCACGGGTGGTTATTGACCGAAAGCGTCTACATGATTCTGCGTTATTGCCTGCTTTTTGTCATGTCCATTATGAAATGGGCGTTGATGGCGCAAAAAAGTGGGCAGAGCGGGGGTGGGCAGTCTTCACTGCGGTTTATAACGAGGACACCCCAATCGCAGTATCTCCTGGTGACGGCAACAACCTTGCACGCGCCATTATACAGTGGGCGCGACGCTGCCCCTTTGTCAACCCCGCCAGGCTACATTTGGATGGCGGCAGCCAAGGAGGGTATATGGTGTTGGCCATGAGCGCCGATATGTTCCCAGTCACTTCCGCCACAGCAGATGCGCCTGTCGTAAACTGGGCCTATAACTTTGCCTACTTTGAAGCGAACCGACCAATCATAGATGGCTATTCACAACCTTTTGAGGCGCCCCTTCCGGTTATGGCGGCAGTGATGCCTTTGGCAGATATGGCGTATGAACATTTTGGTACTGACCTTGCCGATGACGCGTGGTACTATGTCAGTCCTATCAGTAAAATACAGTATATCACCCATCCCATCATGGTGCTGATAGGAACGGGCGATATGCTGGTGCCGATGGATCAAATATCAAGGGTGCATATTCACGACTGCGCCTTTGAAGATTTTCCTGAAGGATACCAACGCGATTTTGATACGCTGACCCGCAACGATAAATCACGTATACGTCTGGAGGACCTGCTGCCTCCTGATCAAGTATTCACGTATGTGGAGCCTATGCAGGAAAACAGCTATGTTATCTCCCTTGATATGCGGCTTGGCAAGGAAGATCATCCCTCTTCAAAACCATCGAAGATTGATAGAAAATGGAGTCCTGACCATCAGTGGAATCTATATTATCTGGATGACGGTTGTGTTTTACCCTATTCCGATCACTTCACCCATGCATGGGATACCTCTCCCGACAGCTTTGTGGCCCATTATCGGGATGCCCTGCCGGATGTGGAAATTCTAAACGAACATAAATTGTCCCGACTTCTGGAACGTTACGAAAACGAAATGAGCGGGCTTCCTAATCTGAAAAGCGGAGAACCGGTAAACCGCAGGAATTATGATGCTGTGGAACGTCGTGATGTCATTTCCGGACTTCGTGCTTACGCCGATATGGGGGACGCACATCAGGAACGGCTTGAAATGCTATATCAACAAGGTGCCAGAAAACCTTTCGGCCCGGTTCTTGACAGCGACCAATTGGATGCTCTGGTTTCTTCAGCCGCAGAGATGCAACCATGAAGGGTGGAGTTGCCGCTTTTCAGAAGGCATTGCTGCACTGGTACGAAGAAGATGCACGGGACTTGCCGTGGCGGCGTACTAAAGACCCCTACTGCGTCTATTTGTCAGAAATCATTCTGCAGCAGACCCGCGTAGATCAGGGGCTTCCTTATTACAACCGTTTTCTCGAACGCTTCCCCACGTTACAGGCTCTGGCAATTGCCGGGGAACAGGACGTGTTGAAGGCGTGGGAAGGATTGGGCTATTACACTCGAGCGCGTAATATGCACCGTGCGGCAAACATTGTCGTGGAGGAGTATGCTGGCAGGTTTCCTGATTCACCGGAATTGCTTCGACTCTTGCCGGGTATTGGCAAGTACACCGCTGGCGCCATTGCGAGTATTGCCTTTGGTAAGCCCGTACCCGTACTGGACGGTAATGTAAAGCGTGTGTTGGCGCGACTTGATGCATTCGAGGCGTCCATTGATTTGCCCGCTTCGGATCAACTGCTGTGGCAAAGAGCTGAATCACTTGTTCCAGTAAAATCGCCCGGTGATTATAACCAAGCCATGATGGAATTGGGAGCGCGTATTTGCGTGCCTAAATCACCGATGTGTGATGCCTGTCCAGTCAGGAAGTTTTGTGATGGTCATGCACGGTCACTCCAGCACGAATTGCCAAAGCGAACCCCCAAAAAATCGGTTCCCCACCAGGAAGTTGTTGTGGCCGCCATTTACCAGGATGGTCGCTATCTCATTGGCAAGCGTCCATCTGAAGGCTTCCTTGGGGGGTTGTGGGAATTTCCTGGCGGCAAAATTAACACTGGTGAAAATACGGAGGCGGCTTTGCTTCGTGAATGCCGTGAAGAACTGAGGGTTAAGGTGCGTGTTGGGGGGCTCGTAGCAGTGGTAAAGCATGCTTATACCCATTTCAAAGTGACGTTGCATGTGTACCGCTGCACGATTTCCTCCGGTAAACCCAAACCCCAATTCCATACTGCATTGAAGTGGGTTTCCCCAGAGGAGTTTGACGAGTACGCCTTTCCAAAGGGAAACCACAAGTTTCTGCATTTGCTGTAGAACGTGCGCTGCGCCGTTCAGGAAACCGTCTTGCCTTTGAATATCGTTTGTAGCCAGTCTACTACAAACGTAATGGCTTCCGGGTGTGTTACAAAAATGTCTACGCCATGTGCGCCACCGCTCCAGGTGCGTAATTCGGAGAATACAGACGCCGTCTGATTTAAGGCCGTCGCGGAGGTTGCGGCATAGGCATCGCCCTCGCTTGCCATCAGCAGGGTCGGGCAGTCGTTGAGTTTACTTATGGCATCACTGGTGGCTATCCCGTTGGATTTCAAGGCTGGGGATATCATGATCGCTCCCTGCATGTCAGGGTCTTGCAGTACATAATGTAGGGCGAGCGCAGCTCCCATACCTTCTCCTGCCACAACAAGATTATCGGGATCGGCACCGTGGTCCAGCAGCAGTTTTTTGGCCGCGCGGACTTCATGCAAAGCGTCCAGCCAGCCCTCTTCTGGCAGTTGTCTGTAATGGATGGGGTTGCCCTCTTTTGTGTTGCTTTCTCCATGACCGCGTATATCCAGCGCCAAGGCCAGCATGCCATTTTGCTGCAATACAGCAGCAGTGTGGTTCCAGAGGCTACGGTCACCGCCATAGCGGTGCAACAGAACAATCCCGGGTGGCTTCGCAATGGCAGGCGCGTAAAGAGTGGCAACGATGGTGTAACCGTCTTTAGTCTGAATTGTGACGGTCAGTGGGGATGGCAGTTCGCCGCTTTTCCCACAGGAAAGCAACAGTAGAAAGACAAGAATACACGATTTCCACGCAAAAAAACGAAAGGGGAGACGCTTCTTAAAAGAAGACGTCTCCCAAGATGTATTCTTCATCAGCCGATATTGAAGACATTCTGCAATTTCATAGCAAGGGTCATATCGCCTTTGATTTTCAATTTGCCGGTGAGGAAGGCCTGCTGGCCGTTCAGTTCACCCTTGGTCAATGCGATAAAATCATCTTCTGTCATGGTAAGCTCGATGCTGGGCTTTTCCGCCGCGCCTTCAGAAACATTCAATGCGCCATCAGCAACGGCAACGGCATATACGCTGTCACCAAGGTTGAACTGATAGATTGCGTTCATGCCAGCGATTTTGCTGGCATCCACGCCCGAACTAAGACCATCAAAAAATGCTTTAACTTCCGACATCGTAAATTCCTCCCGTACTAATAGAGTTAGTGTTGAGAAAACCATGCCAAGGCGCATCCAGCACCCCGGCGCTACAATTACCTAACCGTCGGTATACAGCCGACACACATACTTTACATGATTTTGATGGAAATATCAAATAAACGAGAGAATTTTGAATAAAGTCGATTGATATGTGGAGTCATACATGCCCGTACAAGGGGGCGATGGCCACTTTTTTCGCCATGTGGGTGAAATCATTTATCTTGTCCGGTACGTTTGAATTCCAGGAGCGAATATATTACACTTGATGCACACGGTACACTTGAAGTTAAGGGATTTATATATGAAAGCACAGCGTTGTCCCCATTGTGGAGAAGCAGGGTTTGTGGTGGGAAAACTACCGCGTGAAGTAGTGGCAATCATGGCCTGCCAGAATTGCAATGAACTTTCTGTATTGTTCAGAAAAACAATTATTCCGTTGAACAGGCAGGTTCTCGAATCAGGCACTTTCGATGAGCGTAAAGATCATCTGGCAACCGTAATTACACACTTTCTTGAGGCAGGTGTTATGCCCTTTGAAGCTGGTGGCGACGGTACGGAGGGTGCGATGTTTGAATTGCCGCAGAGATCACATCGTCCGAGGCGACGTCGTAAACCGGCAATGCCGGAGGAACCCCGTGATGTGTCCATTACAGATCAGGAATTGGACCGCTTTATTCGTGTTGACCTGAAGTGTATTGATAACCCCGCCTATTTCAGGAAGATTTTCGGGTAAAACAAATCTTCGTTCTGCGATAGCGTCCATCACATAAATAATGCCCATCTGGCATTCGGGAGAAGCGGTATGAATAGATGTTTTGTGAGTGTTGCCCTCGTTATCCTTTTGGTTGCTTGCGCCGGTTGCGGCAAGGGAAATGATACGCAGAGCGCTAAAAAAGACGATAGCCCCGGCAAACCGCGAATTGCGCTGATTATGAAGTCGTTGGCCAACGAATTTTTCCTTACCATGGAGGAAGGGGCACGAGCGCACAATCTTGCCAATCCTGATGCTTACGAACTTATCACAGAGGGCATCAAGGACGAACTTGACGTTAACCGGCAGATACAGCTAGTGGAACAAATGATGTCCCGACAGGTGGATGCCATTGTGATTGCTCCGGCGGATTCTAAAGCCTTAATTTCTGTTTGCCATCGTGCCATGGACACCGGTATTGTAGTTGTTAACATTGACAACAAGTTTGATGATGGTGTGCTTAAAGAACGGGGGGTGTCAATTCCTTTTGTAGGGCCAAACAACCGTACCGGCGCCTACCTCGCGGGTGCATATCTCGCGGAGCATTTAGAAAAAGGCGATCCGGTTGCTATTATTGAAGGGGTACCGTCCGCCTACAATGGCATACAGCGTAAGCTTGGTTTTGAGGATGCCATGAAAGAAAGGGGCATGCAGATTGTTGCTTCCCAGGTGGCGGATTGGGAAATGGCAAAAGCAAACCGTGTCGCAGCCGCAATCATCACTGAAGAGCCTGCCCTGAAAGCATTTCTTTGTGCTAATGACAGCATGGCCCTTGGCACGGTGGCAGCCGTGCGCGCTGCCGGAAAACAGGACCAGGTAAAGATAGTGGGTTTCGATAATATATCCGCAGCACAGGAACTGATCGCGAAAGAGGAGTTATTGGCCACTGTAGACCAGCATGCAGACCAACTCGCCGTATTTGGTATTGAGTTTGCCCTAAAAATGCTGAACTCCAACGAGGCACCTGCTGATCAGGAAACCCCTGTAGACCTTATTACAGCGGCACCGGCTTCCTGATATGCACGCGATACGATTTTACCGTGCTCTTGTGGATTATCTTGGCCTTGGTCTGGCACTGATGGCGTTGATCGCCTTTTTTGCGATGACTACCGAGTTTTTCTTTACCGCAACCACGTTTCTTACTATTGCGAACCAGATTCCCGATGCCGTGGTTATTGCCACTGGAATGACCTTTGTGTTGATTATTGCTGGGATTGATCTGTCTGTAGGCTCCGTATTGGCATTGGGCGGCGCTGTTTTCGGTCTTGCTTTAACCGGCTGGAATCTACCCCTGATTCTTGCCATTCCGCTGTGTATCGCCGTGGGCTTATCATGCGGCGCATTGAACGGGGTGATGGTGGCGAAGTGGCGGCTTCCCGCCTTTATTGTTACGCTGGGTATGCTGGAAGCTGCACGGGGCGGCGCTTACCTGGTGACCGGTTCAAAAACACAGTATATTGGTGCAGGCGTGGAATGGATTACTGCTCGGGGGATGATGGGCTTGTCTTTTTCCTTTGTAGTTGCACTGATCGTTGTTATTGCAGCGCAGTTTATGTTGAGTTTCACTGTTTTCGGACGGAGCATGTTTGCCATTGGAGGCAACGAAGAAGCAGCACGTTTGTCAGGTATCCCCGTGGGGCTTGTCAAAACAGCCGTGTACACCCTGTGCGGTGGGCTGGCGGCCATGGCGGCGGTAATCCACTGTGCACGTCTTACTTCAGCCGATCCAAACGCTGGAATCGGCTATGAGTTGCAGGCCATTGCCGCAGTAGTGATCGGCGGTACCAGTTTGATGGGCGGACGCGGTTCTGTCATAAACACCTTCATTGGTGTCATTATCATCGCCGTTCTGGAAAACGGGCTTGTACAGATGGGCGCACAGGAACCCATCAAACGTCTTGTCACTGGCGCGGTTATCATTATTGCCGTGGTGCTGGACTATTACCGTCGCCGTGTATGAAGTCAACTGTCTCTTCAGTGGGAAATTCCACCACATAAAATTGTAAGGTATACCTATGAAAGCATCTCTTGAATGTCTAGAATGTGTGGTGCGGCAGGCCATGCGTGCAGCACGCATGGCGGGTGATGACCCCAAAATGCACCGGCAGGTGGTCAACGCTGCTGTGGCGGATATTCCTGCCATGGATTTAAATTCTTCGCCCGCCGTAATTTCGCTGAATCTTTATAAGTATGCCCAAGGAATTTCCGGGGTTGCCGATCCCTATCGTGAAATCAAACAACAGCAGAACGCAATGGCATTGGAATTGGAAGAAGAACTTGAGGAATTGGTGGCAAAAAGTGCAACACCGCTGGTTACCGCCATCAAACTTGCGGCCTCTGGAAACATCATAGACCTTGGCATTTTACAGGTTCACGAGATTGATCCGCGGGACGCCATTGCCCGTGCCATGGAAACCCCGATGGCAATTGATCACACCGAACATTTTTTGAAAAGCCTGCATGGGTGCCGCGACCTCTTGTATCTGCTGGATAATGCCGGGGAAATTGTATTTGACAAGGTACTGATTCGGCAACTACAGCAACACACCCGGGTAACAGCAGTGGTAAAGGCTGGCCCCATTATTAACGATGCCTGTATGGAAGACGCTGAACAGGTCGCGTTGCCCGAGATTTGTGATGTCATTGACAATGGCGGCGCGTTTGTAGGCTCGCCGTTGACGTTGGTTCCTGACTCCTTTTTACGTCGAATGGGCCAGGCCGACATTATACTGGGGAAGGGGCAGGGGAATTATGAGACGGTGGATGACTTTGACGGTAATGTGTATTTGCTATTGAAAGCAAAATGTGACATCGTTGCCGGACACATGGGGATAGATTTGGGTGATCTTGCTTTTATATCAACACAAATTCGGAAATGCCAGAACTGACATCGGCTATAAACCGCATAGGCCTTCCAATGTCGCTATATTTACTGGTCCGATACCATCATTAGAATGAAAATAATGTGCACCTGATACTTGCCTTTTTCTTTCATGAAATGTTTTGATTCTGTTATAAACCTTTGCTATTATCATTCAATATTGTGATTATGTATTGATTTCATTGCGACTGTTTTCATTACGTATTACGCCGCGACATGACGTTGGCGTGTGCGATACGGAGGAATTATGGCGCGTGTAGAACTAAAAGAGTTGTGCAAAGTTTACCCGGGTAATGTAGTGGCGGTGCAGAATGCCAATCTAGTGGTAAATGACAAGGAATTTGTCGTGTTGGTGGGCCCCTCCGGATGCGGTAAATCAACCACCTTGCGTATGATAGCCGGGCTTGAAGAAATATCAAGCGGCACCATTCATATTGGCGATACGCTTGTTAATGACGTG
Organism: uncultured Nitrospirales bacterium; assembly: GCA_964493075.1. Taxonomy (GTDB): domain Bacteria; phylum Hydrogenedentota; class Hydrogenedentia; order Hydrogenedentales; family CAITNO01; genus SLFT01. The sequence continues at coordinate 24,039 of CAZBNU010000040.1, forward strand.
CCTCCGAAAAACCGTGATATTGCCATGGTGTTTCAAAATTATGCTTTGTATCCCCACATGACGGTATACAAGAACATGGCGTTCGGCTTGATTTTGCGCAAGTATCCTAAAAAGGAAATTGAGCGTCGTGTCCACGAGGCGGCGGAGATTCTGGGAATCACGGAATTGCTTGACCGCCGCCCCAAAGCACTTAGTGGGGGACAACGTCAGCGTGTGGCTGTAGGGCGTGCTATTGTGCGGCAACCCAAGGTATTTCTCTTTGATGAGCCCCTTTCCAATTTGGATGCCAAACTGCGCGTGCAGATGCGTGCTGAAATTTCCAAATTGCATACCCGACTGCAATCCACCATGATCTATGTAACCCACGATCAGGTGGAAGCAATGACCATGGGCGACCGGATAGTGGTGATGCTTGACGGTGTGATACAGCAGGTGGCGGCGCCCCTTGAGTTGTATCATCACCCTGTGAACCGATTCGTTGCTGGATTTATTGGAAGCCCTCCCATGAACATGATCGAGGGTAAACTAATTGCGGACAACGGCTTGTTCTTCGTTGACCGCGAGGCAGCAGTAAAATTGCGGGTTCCGACGCGACGCGAGGATGCACTGAAACATTATGTGGATAAGCCGATTACTATGGGCGTGCGTCCTGAGAATTTGCTGGAGAATGCGGAACAACAGGAAACGCCCGGGGCGAGCATTACCGCCATGATTGAAGTGGTGGAGCCTATGGGTTCGGAAATCAATTTGTACCTGAGTATTGGCGGTCAATCATTGACAGCTCGCATACACACTGACACCGAACCGGAAGTATTAAAACCCCATGTCCTTGATGTAGACATGGAGGCCACCCATTTCTTCGATGTGGATACCGAAAAGACCATTTACTGATGGTATAAAAATACGGAGGCCACAATCTTTTTGAAGAAGTGCCAGCCGTAATTTGTTTGGGTTTAGAATGCGTATCCTATACCAAGGGATAAGACGTTTACACCTGAATTGTCGTCAGCTAGACCGGCATTGGAGATATGCTCCCAGCGTAGCACACTGTGCCAGCCAGCTTTACACTTATAGCCAACACCAAGGCCAGTAAGAAAATTTATGTTTGAACTGTTGTCGGCAAACCGATGTTTATGGGCAAGTGCGTGGACGTTTGCTTCGGCAAACCAGCCGCGATACTCATCGGCCACAGAATAAAGACGCAAGCCCAGTCCAGCACCGCCGCCCCAAACTGTATCTTCGCCGCGTTCGTCTTGTTCGTAAACAAACAAGGGAAGAGCGCGCAAACCAAGTGAGAGATGACTTGCAAAGGGCACCTCGTATTCAACCATTGCCTTCAGCATATAGTCGCCAGATCTGTCCGAACTGCCGGAATCAATCCCAGCAGCACCAGATAACTCCAACTGCCATCGGCCATCACGCCATTGTAATTCTGCCGCTGCAGGAATAGATGCCAACACAAAGCCACAGAGAATCAAAATACAGATTCTGCTCATTTTTACCACTCTTTCCTTGTATACGCGAACTGATTCGCAGTGCCGAAAACTATTGACTAACACATTGCTACCGCATAAGTGTTCTCGGAAACAGAATTAATCACGCGAAATTATATCACTGTTATATCATAATTGCAAAAGATGTTCCTATGGGAATTATCATAAACATAATTTCTGTCAATAATATACTTGGATGCATACCTGTATTGCAATGAGCAAATGTGATAAACTAGGCAAGTGTTCTACTTTTCGGGGGTATTGCCGTTTTTGAAACTCGTGGAACATTTAACCCGTCATAAATGTATGATAGGTGGAGCTTATCATTCCGATAATTACGAAGGAATTCTTTGGTATTTAAAAAAGTCT
>CAZBNU010000041.1:0-6552 GCA_964493075.1 uncultured Nitrospirales bacterium
TTCTGGGCAGTGGCGATCTTGCAGACTATCCGGTAACGCCCTGCGCGTATCCTTCCCGCACTGACCATTACACCATGCGTGCGCTCATCTGGGGCGAGGGGCTGCATGATATCGCCATTACCGGATCCGGCGTTATAGATGGCCAGGGTGCGCTGTTCCACAACAATATTGCAAAGGCTAAAGAAGTCAAAGCAGCAGCAGAACAGTATGAACAGGAGGGCCGTTATATCCCCCATGAGAAATACTTCAACCGGCCCTATCTCATCCGTTTCATCAGTTGTCGAAATGTGCGTGTGGAAGGGGTGACACTTCAGAACTCCGCCATGTGGATGCAGCATTATCTGGATTGTGATTTCATTACGCTGCGCGATCTGAAGGTTTTCAACCACGTCGCCAGAAACAACGACATGATTGACATTGACGGCTGCAGCAACGTCATCATCAGCGATTGCATCGGGGATACGAGCGATGATGCGCTGACCCTCAAGAGCACCGGCGCGCGCGCCACGGAGCATGTGGTGGTCTCCAACTGCATCCTCAGTTCCCACTGCAACGCCATCAAGGCCGGCACCGAATCGGCGGGCGGGTTCAAGGATATTGCCATCACCAACTGCGTGGTGCGTCCCTCTTCTGCGAAGGAAGTCATTGCAGGCCGTGCGGAGGGGCTTGCCGGGATCGCCCTGGAGATTGTGGACGGCGGCGCACTGGAACGTGTTGCAATCTCCAACATTGTGATTGAAGGCACGACATCGCCGTTGTTCATGCGTCTGGGCAACCGGGCGCGTCCGCCCAAGCCCAGCGACCCAAAGCCGCCCGTCGGCACGTTCCGCGATGTGTCCATCAGCAACATCATCGCAACCGGTGCAAGCATGACAGGCTGTGCTTTCTCCGGCATACCCGGCCATCCCATTGAGAACATCACGCTGTCCAACATCCGCATCCAGTTCGCAGGTGGCGGCCCAGCAGACATTACAGACGTGCCAGAGGTGGAGGGTCAATATCCCGAATGCACCATGTTCGGCACTCTGCCCGCGTATGGGTTCTTCATCCGCCACGCAAAGAACGTACGTCTGCGCGACGTGGAACTGACCTGCGCCACACCCGACCCGCGTCCGGCAATCGTGACGGAGGATGTTGAGGAATTCCAGCAGTAATCCGTATAATGGCCTGTGGTTATGGTTAATCCATGGGAAACAATGTATTGAATTACTTAAAGATAAAAGGTACTTTGCTTGATGCAATCCTACTCCTGTTGCTTTGTGCTACAGGCGCGGCGTATGGGCAGTCCGCAAACGCTGAAAAACTGATTCGTGTTGACCTGGGTCAGTACACGCCAGGAACAATCCCCGGCGGCATCGGAGAACCGGTTCAGGAATCACGCAACATTGCCGATGAATGGGAAGCGGCGCACCCCGGCTGCAAAATCAAGTATCAGCTGATGATCAATACAGGTACCACCGAGGGAGAATGGCTGAAGACACAACTCATCGGAAAGATTGCTCCGGAAATCGTCAGCATGAATACTGAGGTGGCGTGGCAGGCCATTGACAAGGACTGGTTCGTACCGCTGGATGAGTTTCTTGAACGCCCCAACCCGTACATCCCCGGTAACACCCGCTGGATGGATTCTTTTGCGAACCAGGCATTGACCAATTCGAAACGCGCCCCGAACGGGAAACTCTATTGCATTACCTATGACATCGTAGAAACGGGCTTATACTACAACATGACGCTCCTGAAGGATCTGGGCATCACCAAACATCCTAAGACGTGGTGTGAAATGCTGGATACATTCAAGATCATCAAGGACGCCGGGTACACGCCCATGACCTCCCAGTTGAATCTGGCATCGGACTGGGGGCAGGACATTATCTTTGAGATGATCTATCACGATCTGTTGCCGTTATTGGATCCCATCCCATCACCCCCGGACATCCGCGATTATCAGGTGCATTTTCTTGATCCGCAGGAAGGTGGCTTCCTGTTCACCAAGGGCTTCTTCTCCAGCCGCGACCCACGCTGGCGCGAGGTGAACCGATTGGTGAAGGAATGGCGGCAGTATTGGGCGCGGGAACTCAAGTTCAGCGATCCGTTGCGCCTGTTTTTTACGGAACGGCTGGCCGTGCTTTGGGATGGTTCCTGGACCATCCGCCGCCTTGCCAAGGACCCCTACATCAACTTCGAGTGGGACATCGGCTATGTCCCCGCAATTACACAGGAGACAAGCAAATATGCCGTGGGCAGTCCCGCCACGCTCATCGGCGGCGCTGGCACGCAAATCCACATCACCAACAGCGCCGTATACAACAATACGCTGGAGGAGTGCGTGGACTTCCTGATGTTCCTTACTGCGCCGCAAAACGTGGAGCGCATCACGAAAGAAGCGCTCATATTCATGCCCAATGTGAAAGGCGTTGCAATGGATGAACGTCTCACACCCTTCGCAGAAATCTTCCAGCGCAAGAGCTGCGCCATCCAATGGATGGAAGCCATGGACCCGGAGTTCAAGAAGGTATGGCGGCGCTGGCTTGATTACTATCTCGAAGACGGCTTCGGTCTGGACGAATATCTGAAGATACTGGACGAAAACTTTGCCGCCTGGGTCAAGTATCATGAGAACGATGCCGCGTGGGACTTCACAGAAATGGAAGCCACCTGGCAAACGCGCAAGGAGGTTCTGATCCGTGAACTCGACCCGATTGAATAAAAATTGAATTGTAGGGTGGGTGAAGCGGATGCGGAACCCACCATTTGTTATACGAGAAATTCTGGTGGGTTCCTCGTTTGCTTCACCCACCCTACAATTCAAAGTTGTAGTTAATGATAAACGGGTGACAAGAATGTACAAGGACAGCAAACGTGTCTTTTAAGAACTCAATAAAAGCCATCGTGCGATCAGGAGATGAATCAGGGTATGTAGCGGAGTGTATCGAGATACCCGTAGTCACTCAGGGCGCTACCCTGGATGGGACCATCGCCAATTTACACGAGGCAGTATCTCTTTATCTCGAAGATGAGGATTTGAACGCACTGGGCTTGGCTGCCGATCCAACTATCGTAATCACCACGGAACCGGAGACAGCAAATGGATAGCCGACATCGCAAGAACCGCCCGTCAGGGCAGCCGCCGCTGTGGCTCATCTATCTGATGCTGCTGGGGCCGGTTGCGCTGTTGGTGATTTTCTGTTACATTCCGGCGATATCGGCGCTGGGCCATGCCTTCACCCACTGGGATCCCGGGAAGCCTGCCGTGTGGGCAGGGTTGAGCAATTTCCGGGAATTGTTTCACGATCCCATTTTCCTGAAGTCCCTATCGAACCTTTTCCGATTGGGGTTGTTCGTGTTCATCGTCAACCTTACCATACCGTTCATCGTGGCGGAGATGATTTTTCATTTGCGGTCGGAGCGGTGGAGTTATGCGGCCCGTGTCGCCCTGGTGCTGCCCCTGATTGTGCCGGGTGTGGTGATCTTCATGCTCTGGCAATACATCTATTCCGATGCAGGCATTGTTACCGCTCTACTTGAGAGTCTGGGGCTGCATAACTGGATTTACGGCTGGCTCTCGAATCCCAAGACAGCATTGTGGGCCGTTGCCTGTGTTGGTTTTCCCTTTGCTCACGGCTTCAATGTGCTCATCTACTACGCTGGTCTCGCCAACATCCCGCAGAGCATTCTCGAAGCCGCAGAGGTGGACGGTTTGAGCGCATTCGGAAAAATCATGCGCCTCCATCTGCCGTTGATTCTCAGTCAGTTCCGGCTGCTCACCATTATCACAGTCATCGGCATCGTAAACGGGTTTGAATCGGTGTATATCCTCACCCGCGACGGCGGCCCCGGCTACGAGACCATGGTGCCCGGCCTATACATGTTTCTCAACGGTTTCGTGTTCGAGCGCATGGGCTATGCCGCCGCCATCGGGCTGCTGATGCTGCTTTTCCTGTTGACCTTTACCGTTCTCTTCAACCGCCTGATTCGGACAGATGACTATGAACCTGAAACCTGACAGGGATGATGTTATAAAATCCGCGCCTGTACTACGCGCCGTTGGAAGCGGCCGCCTGCGACGCATCGGTGTGTGGGGCGCGGTATGGCGGACGGGTCTGTTGCTCATCCTGCTGATGACCTTCTTCCCCTTCCTCTTTCTGGTCATCACCTCGCTGAAAGATACCTACCAGTTTTACCATTCCTTCTGGCTGCCTACCTGGCCGCTGGCATGGGACAACTACAGTCGTGCGTTCATGGAACTCAAGGGCTTCATATTCAACAGCATCTTTGTCACCGGGGCAAGCGTTTTCGGCATCCTCGTCTGCTCCACCATAACGGGGTTCCTCTTTGCGCGGTGCAGTTTCCCCGGACGTGAAGTTATCTATTACCTCATGCTCGCCATGCTCATGGTTCCCGGTGTGCTCATGCTGATCCCGCAATTTGTGTGGGTGCAGCAACTCGGGCTGCTGAACACCTATTCCGTGATGATCCTCCCCTACATTGCGGGCATGCAGGTGCTGGGCATGTTTCTGTTGCGCAGTTTCTTTTCCCAGATTGACCAGGCCCTTTTCGAGTCCGCCCAGATTGATGGTGCAGGCGTTTTCCGCCAGATTTGGTACATTGCGCTGCCCCTGTCCAAGCCTATCCTGGGGGTAGTCGCCATCATGAGCGCCCTGGGCGTGTGGAACAGTTTCCTGTGGCCGCTGGTCACGGTTTCGGACGAAGGGGTCATGGTGCTTACCGTGGGTATGCTCCGCTATACAGGCCGCATTGCCAACCAGTACGGCCTCATGTTTGCCGGCTACGTAATCTCCTCCATTCCGCTGGGCATTCTGTTCGTGCTTTTCACACGCGCCTTCATGAAGGGCATCACCAGCGGCGCACTTAAAGCGTAGGGCAACTCAGTCCAGCGTTCCCCGTAAATACTTTACGCCACCTTTGCGGCGGGGCGCGCCGGCTTTCGCGCGGGAGTCAGCGTCTTTTGCGTTTTGCGTTGAGGTTGTCGCTCGTGAGATTGCACCCCTACATTTACAAGCACGCCCATCATGCTTAAACTCACAATCAATGCGCTGCCGCCATAACTGACGAAAGGAAGGGGCAGCCCTTTGGTGGGCAACATACCCAGTGTAACCGCCATGATGAACAACGCCTGTCCGACGATAAGCGAGGTAATGCCGGTTGCGAGGAGTGTACCGAATAGATCGGGGGCGTTCTCGGCAATTCTAAAGGCCGCATAAATAATCAGCGCAAAAAATGCGAGCGTCAGCATTGTGCCCACAAATCCGAATTCCTCTCCGATTACGGCATAAACAAAATCCGTGTGCGCCGCAGGCAGGTAGCCCAGTTTTTGTTCGCCCGCGCCTGCGCCGCGCCCCCAGAAGCCGCCCTGTGCGAAGGCGGACAGGGACTGAATCAATTGATAGCCCGTATTTTCTCGGTCGCTCCAGGGGTCCAGAAAGGCGCGCATACGGTCCATACGATAACCGGAAGACATAATCAGCGGGATAATGCCTGCCACTGGCAGGGCGGCACTGCCTATGAGATACAGTTTCCGGGCACCCGCCACCCAGACCATGATAAACGTGGTTGCCAGCATAACCATGGGAATACCCAGGTCCTTTTGCGCGACCACAATGGCCACGAACACCCCTGCAATGCTGAACGGCATGATAAACCCCGTAGCCAATCCTTTGATTTTGTCCTGGTACTGGGTTAAACGAACGGCAAGGAGCAGCACCAGAGCGAACTTGGCGAGTTCGCTGGGCTGGAAACTAATGAAGCGCCACCCGATCCACCGGGAAGCCCCGCCCATGGTAAGCCGGAAGCCCGGAACAAAGGTCAACGCCAGCAGGAACAGGGTTCCCAGCACAATATACCGCAACATAAACGGTGCGCCAAGATAGTGGTAGTCAAAGCGGGACATCACCAAAAAGCCTGTGAAGCCCACGCATAAATATACCAGATGCTTAATATAGAGCATGGCCTCGGGATTGCGCAATGCGCCAACGCTGTAAACCATAAGTAATCCTGTTGACATGAGAACGACCATGGCGATGATAAGAATGGTGGTTTCGCGTTTCATGAGTGAGTCTCCTTATGTCCTGCTTCTTCGCAGGTCAGTAGCCGCAGGCAATCTTTGTAGTCGCGGCCCCTGGCTTCAAAGTTATCGTACATGTCAAAACTGGCGCAGGCCGGTGAAAGGAGTACCACATCACCGGGAGCGGCAGCCGCACGCGCCCGCCTTACGGCATCTATCATCGAGGCGGCCTGTTGTGCAGGCACCTCTTTTCCATAGGCGGCCATGATAAGGGCAGCATCTTCACCAAAAGTGACCAGATGCTTCACGCGATCCCGCACAAGGGAACACAGCGGCGTATAATCGCTCCCCTTACCCCTGCCGCCGGCAAGCAACACAATGGGCTGGCTAAAGCTTTCAAGGGCAACACGCAGGCTGTCCAGGTTTGTTGATTTTGAATCATTGTAGTAGTCCACACCGTCCAGACACATCACATGTTCGATGCGGTGTTCTACCCCCTTGAAAGCGCGCAATCCGCTTAGTGTTTTTGC
>CAZBNU010000041.1:6652-25635 GCA_964493075.1 uncultured Nitrospirales bacterium
GTTCGATGCGGTGTTCTACCCCCTTGAAAGCGCGCAATCCGCTTAGTGTTTTTGCCTCATCAAAACCACCGGCACGCATGACCGCCAACGCGGCAAGCACATTGGCCAGGTTATGTTTTCCGGGAAGTGGATTGTCCGCACAGGACGCTACCGTCTGATCGCCATAATAGATGTGGCTTCCGTCTGTAAAGAATGTGTTTTCTCCTGCGCTGTTCATACTGAAAAGGAACGGTCGCACCCCTTCAGGAGTCTGCATACCGGACACCAAAGGATCATCCGCATTGCGTATGGCGGCATCACCCCGGGTCTGACGCATGAAAATGCGCTCCTTGACAACGGCATAGTGTTCAAGCGAGCCGTGCCTGCTGAGATGATCAGGCGTAATATTCAATATGCAGGCAATACAAGGGTGAAATTCTTCCACTGTCTCCAGTTGATAGCTGCTGACCTCCAGCACCACCCAGTCCGGCTGACGCTCCTCCTGCACCACCTGCGACAGGGGCGTGTCGTTGTTGCCCGCAAGCGCCACCGAATGGCCGCAGGCGGCAATCATATCGCGAAGTAATGTGGTCACGGTCGTTTTGCCATTGGTGCCGGTAACCGCAATCGCCTTTGCCGTACAGAAGCGCCACGCCAGTTCAAGTTCGCCCAGTATGGGCACACCTCGAAGACGCGCCTGTTCCACAAGCGGCGCGGTAAGGGGCACCCCGGGACTCAGCACAATGAGATCGGCCTTTTCACAGGCACTCTCCGAATGGCCGCCCGTTTCACAGGGAATATGAAGTTGTGTGCAGGCATCGCGCCACCGATCCAAGGCACGGTTATTGCCCACCTCCGTGATGAACGGACGTGCGCCATGGCGCAGCACTAATTGCGCTGCCGCTACAGAGGACCGGCCCAACCCGACCAGCGTCACTTTTTTATCAACAAGATTCATACTTAACTTCTTTTCCTGTGCAGGGTAATCCCGCACGCTCTTATCGCAGTTTCAATGCCCCCAGACTGAGCAACGCAAAAAGGAGCGCCATAATCCAGAACCGCATGGTAACCTTGGTTTCAGCCCAGCCTGCAAGTTCGAAATGATGATGAAGTGGTGCCATGCGAAACACCCGCTTACCCGTAAGTTTATAGGAAGCCACCTGAATGACCACGCTCAACGCTTCAAGCACAAACATGCCCGACACGATGGGCAACAGCAGTTCTTGTTTGGTCAGCAGCGCCATGGTGCCAATAGCGCCGCCCAACGCCAGCGAACCCGTGTCCCCCATGAATACTTCCGCAGGATGCCCGTTAAACCAGAGAAAGCCCAGCCCGGCGCCAAGCACCGCGGCGCCAAAAACAAACAGTTCGCTCGCCTCAGGCACGTACACCAAAAACAGGTAGCGCGACCAGTCCGCACGACTGATAATATAGGCGATACCCGCAAAGGCAAGTATGGAGATGATGGACACGCCAGCGGCCAAACCATCCAATCCATCAGTCAGATTTACGGCGTTTGTGATGCTTACCATCACCAATACCACAAACAGAATATAAAACATGCCGAGAGGAAGGAACACTTCCTTCAAACCCGGTATCCCCAGTTTGGTGTGCAGATTGGGTATGCTGGTGGCGATAGCCAAGGGAAATGTCGCCTCCAGGAGCAGTCGGTTTACACGAACCACTTCCCGTTCCTGCAGTGAGGGCAGTCCACGTTGCAACAGGCTGGTGAGTTCCTGGTCCATTGCCGCTTCCGGCCATAACGCCGCTTCGTACAGGGTTTTATCCCGCAGCACATTGTTGAGGCCCAGCAGAACGGCGCGCTGGTCCTCTTCGGCAATGCGATCCTGTTCCCGGGCGGCACGCATAATCCCTTTTGCCTCTTCTGGAAACATCTGCCATATCTTAGACGCGCCCGTCCATTCCGTCGTTTCATCCGCGGCAATAAGGGCGTCTTCAAGGGCGACCCAGTCCGTCACATCCTTGGGATAAACATAGGACGCGCTCACCGTCACCGGATTGTTTATGAGGTAAATGCCCAGCAACAGCCCGGTCACTATCTGCCCTGCGAATTTCGCGCGCGCACTCAATCCCATATTATGCTTGCGTTTCAGTTTGATGAAATCATCCAGAAAACCGACAGCGCCCATTGCCGTCATCACTGCGAGCGCCACCCAGAGCATGCGGTTTGAATAGCGCCCCCAAATCAACAGGGTCAATGCCGTCGAAAAAATGATCATCACGCCGCCCATGGTAGGCGTACCCGATTTGCCCTTGTGCAGGGCATGCAGGTTCTCCACATATTCCTGACGGATATACTGCCCCACTTTCAGCGCACGCAGTCGTTCAATTACATAAGGTCCCATAAGCACACAAAGAATAAACCCGGTGAATGCAGCACCGCCAGCCCGCACCGTATGATAGGTGAGTACATTAAAAAGGCCAAAATAAGGCTTCAAGAGTTCAGCCAACAGATAAGCCATGTCAGGCGTCCCTTCGTGCGCGAAATTAAACGCTCTCGCGCAGTTTACTGATTACTTCTTCCATACGCATGCCCCGAGACCCCTTCACCAAAACAATGTCGCCGGGGGCAATCATGCGCCGCGCCATGGCGGCGGCGGCATCGGTACTGTTGAATACATAGGCCTCTTCAAGTCCCGTCGCATGCGCCCCTTCCACCATGTCTTCCGCATTGGGACCGCGTGCAATCAGGCCGGACAGGCCGCTGCGCGCCACCAAAGCACCCAATTCATAATGCAATTGCGGTGCGGCATCACCCAGTTCAAACATAGCGCCCAGAACGGCGAACCGACGTCCCGGACCTGGTTGATCCTTCAACGCTTCCACAGCGGCGGCCATGCTCGCAGGATTGGCATTGTAGGTATCATCTAATATAGTAATGCCTGCGAACTTGATGGTTTTGAACCTGGCCGCGTTGAAGCATGCCTCTCGCAAGGGCGCTTCAAATTCGGTAATTCCGTGCCGCAATCCTATCGCCACCGCCAGCAGCACATTAGTGGCATGGGCCTTGACTTTCAGAGGCAACTGCAACCGGCCAATTGGCGCGATATTCAACGCCATTTCTTCCTCATCGGTCAACAGAATTGATTCAAGCCTTACATCCCCTTCACTGCCAAATCGCACCTTTTCTCCCGGATGCAGTGCTTCCATGGCACGGCAGCGGTTGTCATCCATATTCACATAAAAACAACCCGCCGCGGAAAGCCCTGTCACAATTTCACTTTTGGCACGGGCCACATCTTCAATAGAGCCAAATCCTTCCAGGTGCGCTGGCGCCACCAGCGTCACAGCAGATTCATCGGGCACTGCCATCTGGCAAAGCGCTGCAATTTCGCCCTGGTGATTCGCACCCATTTCTATGATGGCGAACTCCGTATCCGGGGCAATACGTAGCAACGACAACGGACAACCGATGTCATTGTTCAGATTGCCCTGCGTCTTGATAACCCTGTACTTGGATCCCAGCACCGCCGCAATCATATCCTTGGAGGTGGTCTTGCCGCAGGAACCGGTAATGGCAATAACCTTCGCCTTGGATTTGATCCGGTGTTCATGCGCCATTGTCTGAAGCGCCTCGAGCGGTTTTCCCGCCAGAACACATGGGCCGGTAGTATGGTCTTTGTGGGTTACAGCTGCCGCTGCGCCCTTGGCAAAGGCCTCGTCCACAAAATTGTCTGCATCGTAATTGTCGCCCGACAGGGCAAAGAAGAGTGCTCCCTTCTCGAGTGTGCGCGTATCGGTAGAAACACTGGTAATCAGCGTTTCGGGTGTTTGTTCCGGCACATCTGCACCAATCATCGCAGCCGCTTCTGCAAGGGTATAGTTAAGCGTCATGCCTGATTCTTCTCCCGAAGCGCCTCGAGCGCCTGCTCACGGTCATCAAAGTGGATGCGTTCCGTGCCGAGTATCTGGTAGTCCTCGTGGCCTTTGCCTGCAATCAATACCAAATCGCCTCGGCGCGCCTGAGCAATAGCATGAAATATGGCCTCGCGCCGTGACTCTATCACCACATAATCCTCGTGTTTGCATTTCCCTCCCCGCTGCAACCCTACTTCCACATCGAGCAATATCCGGTAGGGGTCTTCGGTGCGCGGATTATCAGAGGTCGCTACAATATAGTCTGCCAGTTCCGCGGCAACAGCGCCCATTTTAGGGCGCTTGCCTTTGTCACGGTCACCGCCACAGCCAAAGACACATATCACCCGCCCTTCACAAACGGCACGGGCTGCGTGCAATGCATTGCGCAAGCCGTCATCGGTGTGGGCATAATCCACTACCACCTGATAATCCTGCCCAGCCTGGACAGGCTCAAAACGTCCCGGCACACATATCAAAGACTCAAGCCCCGACGCGATCTTATCAAGGGGAATGCCCAGTCCCCCGCAAATAGCCACGGCACACAACGCATTCAATACATTGTGCCTGCCAACCAGGCGTATGTGCGCTTCTGTCGTACCCCACGGTGTCACCAGCATAAAATCTGCACCGTCCAACCGCAGACGTATCCGCTCGGCGCATACCTGTCCGCCTTCGCCAAAGGTGTAACACTGTTCCGGCAACACCGACGTAAAATGTGCCGCATTCAAGTCCTCGTAATTGACCACGGAGAAGCAGGGCCATTGGCTTTCCTGCCGTCTGTGCTCTTCGCGAACATGCTCGAACAGTTTTAACTTTGCCTGAAGATACGCTTCCATGGTCTCGTGGTAATCAAGGTGATCGCGGGTTAGATTGGTAAAAGCGGCCACGTTAAAGGCAATCCCGGCAACACGATCCTGCGCCAGAGCGTGGGAGCTCACTTCCATCGCAACATGGTCTATGCCTGCCTGGGCTGTCTGTGCAAACAAGGAAGCCAGGTCTTCACCGAAAGGTGTCGTGTGGGGCGCTTCCACAAAAACCTCGCCCAGTTCGTATCCCAGCGTGCCAAATTTCGCACAGAAAACCCCTGCCTGTTTCAGGATATGCTGCACCAGAAATGTAGCACTAGTCTTGCCGTTTGTCCCGGTGATGCCTATGACGCACATGTTACGGGAAGGGTTGCCCGCCAACTCATGAGCAAGCAGCGCCACAGCTTGCCGCGGGTTATCATGAAATATATAGGGGGCATTCTGTGCAGTGTCTGCACGGGAAGCATCATTGCCCAGTATGGCAACAGCGCCCGACTGCACCGCCGTATTGATAAAATTATGCCCGTCGGTGGCTTCCCCTTTGACCGCAACAAACAGGGTGCCCGGCTTTACACGACGACTGTCTTCAGTAACGGATGTAACTTCAACTTCAGGTACTGTTGTGTTCAACGCGAGTACGCGCGCAATATCATCCTTCGTCAGCATCATCTGTAGCCACCATTCTATCGCCGAATCGTAAAGCACATAACGCCACATCCTGCAGTGCCGCGCCCGCAGGCGGGTCTTGGGCAATCACCCAACCCGCACCCTGAACATCCATGGGAAGTTGCAGGCGCTGCAACTGTTCACGCGCCTGCCGCTTGGTCATCCCAATCAAATTCGGCATGGCCTGTTCCTCCGCCCCATCCACCATGCGCCGCGCCACAAGGTCGAGTCCGTCCAGCGGTGTAAGCAGAGCGGCAACATTCATATCCATATCCTCCGGACCAGGCGGCGGCGTCACCATATCTGCATCCAAGCCTGTTTCCACCTTCGCTTCCGTCTCCTCAACCGCTTTTATCTTTTCTTTTTCTTTTTCTTCCAGCCGGTACTTTTTAGCCAGCAGTATATCGTCTGGAAGTTTACCGTCCGGCGTTATAACAGGGTCTTCCGGTACTCCAAGCCGAATTAAAGCATCACGCATAACCTCCTTAAAAACGGGACCACAAACATAACCGCCGTAGCGCAGTTTTATCGTCGGCTCCTGAATCACAATAACCGATACCAATCGCGGATTGGATAGCGGAGCAAATCCAGCAAACACCGTGGTGTACCGGTCCGGATCATAGCCCCGTCCATCCTTACGCGCCATCTGCGCCGTACCAGTCTTGCCGCCTGCGCGATACTCAGGGATGTTCGCGGCACGACCCGTACCATTCAATACCACCTGGTGACATAATTCCTGCATGGTCTGCGCGGTAGTGGCGGACAAGATGCGCTGAGGCATGGGCGCTTGATATTTATACGTGGTCTCCCCCCTTTTCGAAACTACCTTTTCCACAAAATAGGGCTGCACCACATAACCACCATTGGCAATGACCGATATGGCTTTTGCCAACTGCGGCATGGTCACCGCAACCTCCTGCCCCATGGGCAACGATCCCATACTCAATCGGGACCACTTGTCGCGAGAACGGAACAAACCCCGGCTTTCAAACTGAAAATCCGGACTGGTGCGTTCGCCAAAACCAAACAAGCGTATCCATGTTTCCAGGCGTTCGGGTCCAAGCAGTGCGGCAAGTTTAATAAATGCAATGTTGCTGGATTGCTCGTAGGCCTTCCAAAATGGCACCACACCGAGGCTATGAAAATCACGAATGCGGTGCCCGTAAGGGTTAAATGCGCCATTTTCACAATCTATGGGCGTATCCACTGTGGCCAGCCCATGCTCAAGCGTGGCAGATGCCGTCACAATTTTGAACACGCTACCCGGCTCAAACACGTCCAACAAGGCACGATTCTTTCGTAGTTCGGCGGGATAGGAATCGTAGTGGTTGGGGTCAAAAGCAGGGCGACTCGCCAGGGCAAAAATGGCGCCGGTGTGCGGGTCCATGATGATACCGAGACCTGCCACTGCGCCAACCTCTTCCATGCGTCGGTCGATTGCATTCTCAAGGGTATGCTGCATATTGACGTCGAGGGTCAACTGCACCATCTCACCACCCTCCGGCTCCTGATACTCAAGCAACCCCGAAGGCAGCAACTCCCGGTTCCGGTCTTTTCGCGCCATAACCATACCCGACTTGCTGCGCAAATGCTTGTCGAAAGCCAGCTCAAGACCCTCACTCGCTTCCCCCGCACGATTCACAAAACCAAGAAGATGCGCCGCGCTGTCTCCGTTGGGGTAAAAGCGAATCGGCTCATACTGAATGGAAACCGCATCGTTGCTGAACGACTCCAGATCGTCCAATTCCTCTTGCGACAAATCTGTGACCCATCGTTTCAACGGGTTCATCTTGCGAACATTGCCCTTGGCGTCAGTACGCGCCAGCCGACTCAACACGTCATCCTCTGGCAGACCAAGATGAACACTAATATAATTGGCAAGGGAAAGAGGCTCTGAAACAAGCCTTGGATCCACATATACCGAGGGAACGTCAATGTTGGTGGCAAGGACAAGACCATTTCGGTCAAAAATCTCTCCTCGAGGGATTTCAATATTCAAACGACCTATGCGGAGTTTGTCCTCTTCGCTCAGTTTATGACCGGGCATCAGATGAATTTGACCCAAACGCAGCAACACAACAATACAACCCGCCAAAAACGCCAACCGTATCCACCAGATGCGGTTGCGGTGCTCTTCTGTGGGGACATAATCCAGCCCCCTTGCAGGTTCCGGCTTCCATCTTCTGTCTATGCGCATAGAATACCTGAATGTCCTTAAAACGTTTCCCTTCTTTTGTACTTCTACCACTGTCAGTCGTCACAGGGCAAATCGGCGCTGACAGGCCGTTTACAGTTTTCCAAGCAGGTCTTCCAGACCAAATTCTATATCTTCCTGCGGCATTGCCGCCGTCTGAACAGGCACTTCAATGGGAACAGTAATGCTATCGCCAAGCGACGCCGATTCCGGCTGCGGTATGGAATTTTCTACTGCTGCCCCCACGGAAACAGGCACTGTCTCTTCTGCCAGGGCAACAGAGTTCGACGCCTTAAGGTTGATAACAATGGGATGGCCAGTGGTGTCCGTGGCAGAAGCCAGGTTCATCACAGGAATACGCCGGGGCGCTTCGCAATAAGTAACATTTTGAAACTGCTGCGGTGCGGGTGGCGCAAGCTCTAATTGCGTCGCCATCTCTGTAAGATGTTCAACGCCACTGAGACGTGCCTCCTGCGCATGCGCCTCATCCAGTGCTGCGTCGAGTTTGCGGCGCACCTCGTTCAACTGGCTCAGCTCGTAGTCTTTGTTGCGAATCTGTACGTTCAGCCAGGCATCAAAGAAGAAAACACAGAATGGTATCATAGGCAACAGCGCCCACTTGATCCATCCCGAAAGCAAACTCCTGCGCTCTATTCTGCTTAAACGACGCATGCACACTCTCCTTTATTCTGTCGTCCTATTCGGCGCTATCCGTTCTAC
This sequence comes from uncultured Nitrospirales bacterium, assembly GCA_964493075.1. Classification (GTDB taxonomy): domain Bacteria; phylum Hydrogenedentota; class Hydrogenedentia; order Hydrogenedentales; family CAITNO01; genus SLFT01. The sequence goes on from CAZBNU010000041.1 coordinate 14,897, forward strand.
TGCACGCACTTTTGCACTCTTTGCCCTGGAATTACGGGCAACCTCTTCAATCGAAGGCAACAACGGTTTCTTCACGACCTGCTTCATCGTAGGGACGCGCCTTTCAAGGATGCGTCCGTCCGGGGAAAGCACGTTTTCAGGACGCGTCCAACCCCGGAATACCTGCTTTACCACGCGGTCTTCACCGCTGTGAAATGTAATCACCACAATGCGGCCCGCAGGCGCCAGCAAAGAAACCGCACGCCGCAGTCCGCCATCAAGATGCTTCAATTCTTCGTTGACCGCCATGCGCACCGCCTGGAATACGGTTCGCACTTCTACGGGCATGGCAGACACAAAATCCAATGCTTCCGTCACTGCCGCCGTCAAATCCGAAGTTCGCTGGAGATGGTTGCCTTCACGACGGGCCACTATTTTGTTGACAATGCGACCTACAGGTCCCACATCGCCATAGTCACGCAGTGCTTGCGTAATTTCGTCGCGTGACGCCCGTGCAAGCCAGTGCGCTGCATCCAGGGCTTCCGTGGTATCCATGCGCATATCCAACGGACCGTCCGACTGAAAGGAAAATCCCCGTTCGGGGGTGTCCAATTGCATACTGGATACGCCTAGATCGAATAATACCCCGTCCACGGATTTGGTTCCCGCACCTGCAAGCAGCGTGTCCATCTCACTGTAGTTTCCCTGAAGAACACACACACAGGAATAGCCCGACAATCGATCGCGCAACATCGTTACCGCTTCCGGATCCCGATCAATTACAAAAAGACAGCCCTGACGCAAACGCGAGGCTATACGCACCGCATGACCGCCCGCGCCGCCGGTGGCATCCACATAGACTCCATCTTCGTGTATGCGCAGCAGATCGATCACCTCTTCTGCCATTACCGGCACATGCGCATAGGAACCAGACGCCATAAGCATACCTCTTCCCTGCACGAAGCAGGCTGCGACCTTGGGCGTCGTTCAGGCGGCTTCCTGCTGGTAACCCTTCACCGCAGAAACTTCGGACTCATAAGATTCAAATACATGGCCCAGGCCCATCGTGCTTAACAAACGACGGCTCTGGATATTCATACTGGCAAGTTTCAAATCGCCCTGAAACTTTTGCAATGCACCCAGGCATTCCAGTAAAACACCTGCGCCCATATAACTCATATACACCACTTTTGACAAATCAAGCGCCAACTGGTAGCGCTTGTCTGTCATGCAGTTATTGATGGCTTCACGTAGTGTATTGGCGCTGGCATCATCGATCTCGCCGTCGCCGCGCAGCACTGTAACCGAACCAATCTCCACTCGTTCAATTCTCAGCATTGTCCTTTTCCTCCGATTGTTGTGCGGCGCCACGCCCGCAATTCCCAAAAAGGGCCGACGCCATATTCTTGTAATCGGGCAACTGGCGCTCGCTGAATGCGCGCCAACCCGTATTGCTCCACAATTGAAGATGATCCTCCACCCCATGGAGTACGCCTTCGCGTTCAATATATGCATAGTCGCGAAGATATTGGGGGATGAGAAGCCGTCCCTGCCGATCAAGTTTGGTCTTGGAAGCACCACCCAAAAAGAAGCGGCGGAAGTCCATAACCAGCGGGTCGAGAGAGGGACCAGGAAGTTCCTCCTTCAACAACTTGTCCCAACGCTCTTTGGGATACAGCAACAACGCATTGTCATAGCCACGCGTAACAAACCACGTATCGTGATCCATCACTTCCATGATGCGACGAAATTGTACCGGAACAGCCAACCGTCCCTTGTCGTCTATTGCGCTATGTGTCTCGCCAAAGTACATGAGTGTCTTCCATTTTTGATCCACAAATCCACCACTGTTACTCCACTACTGTACCATATCAGCCGTCAAAAGTCAACTGTTTTTTAGATAACTTGTTGATATTAAAAGTGGTAGGAAAATGCCGCACTACATATTGTGTATGAAATCGCTAAAAAGCAAAAAAATACACAATATAGGGAGTCTTGGTGATTTTTGGACAAACTACAATTGTCAGGTAAAATTGGCTGTTCACAGGGAAGCGAAACGCAGCATCCAATGCATTTCACGCATTTTCATGCTGGTGCCCACAAGCCAAAGGTAAGGAGGAGGGAACCCAAAGCCCTGCAGAAGTATTGCTGTAAGTTTTCGTTTGCTGTATAGTATTTGCAGAAAATATGTTAACGATCTTCCACCAACAAACTATTTGAATTGTAGGCTGGGTGAAGCTTGGCGAAACCCACCTTTGCACTAAATCATACCTAGGAAAATTCCCATGAAACTTACCCGACGCAATTTTATCAAGACAGGCGCCGCACTCACCTGCGCCACTGCAGGCTTCACGGAAACGCATCCGGCTGCGGCTGAAGAAACGAACAAAATAAATGTCCTGCTTATCCACGCGGATCAACATCGCATGGAATGCCTGGGCGCTTATGGCAATCCCGACATACGCACGCCCCATATAGATGCGCTGGCAGCGGACGGTGTGCGTTATGACAACAGCTTCTGTCCCTATCCGGTCTGCACCCCTTCGCGCTATTCGCTGCTCTGCGGCCAATATGTGCATCAGCACCGGGGCTGGAACAATCATTGCACCCTGGCGCCGGAGATTCCCACGTTCCCAAAGTTGCTGCGGGACGCCGGGTATGCCACGGAGGCCATCGGAAAAATGCACTTCACGCCCACCTACCTCGATGTGGGCTTTGGCAAGATGACCCTTGCCGAACAGGATGGACCCGGACGATGGGATGATGATTATCACCGTGAACTGATGGCTGCGGGACTGGTGGATGTGAACGACCTCGAAGACCAGCGGCAGGAATACCGAAAACACGCGCGCCCCGAATATTGGGAAACCTTCGGCGCATTGCCTTCAAACCTGCCGGAAGAATGGCACACCACGTCGTGGGTTGGAAAGCATGCTGTTGCCGCCCTGGAAAACTGGGAAGAAGGCGGTAACCTGTTGATGGCGGGTTTCGTAAAACCGCACCACCCGTTTGAATCACCAGCGAACCGCTTTAGCGATTATGACCCGGAGAAATTAAGCCTACTACCCGGTTGGACGAATACCTGCCTGGAGCGCGACCTGAAGCAAAGCCGAGGCTATTTCCCCCATAAAGACCTTTCAGAAAAAGTGTTGCGCCGGGTGATGGCGTCCTACTACGCAACCATAGAACATATTGATGATGAAGTTGGACGGATGATTACGACGCTAAAAGCCAAAGGTCTTTATGACAATACGATGATCGTTTACACCAGCGATCATGGAGAGTATATGGGATTCCATCACATGCTGCTCAAAGGCAACCTTCCTTATGATCCTCTGATGAAAGTCCCCCTGATTATCAAATACCCCAAAGATGCTGGCATTCCGGGTGGACAGGTTTCCGGCGCGCTGGTAAACAATGTTGATCTAGCGCCAACCATACTCCAGCAGGCGGGTCTCGCACCGGCGGCGGCCATGCAAGGCATCAATCTCGCGAATACAAAAGACGGGCACGATACCGTGTTTTGCGAAGTATCGCGAGATATGATCGCCGTAGCACGCAACAGAACACGTAAACTTATATTTGCCTCCAGAACAGAGGAGACGTTCTTTTTTGACCTTGAAAAAGATCCACAGGAACTTCACGACTGTTCCGAAGACCCCGCTTACAAAGAGGAGCTGGCAGCCATGAAAGAAACCTTACTGACATGGCGCCCGGAAGAGATAAGACCCGATATTTATCTTGACGAAAATGCGCCCGTAATTGACCAACCCAACGTTCCTCCCCGAGACAACTCGCATCGCGAGGAGATTATCGCCTGGTACGACGCCAAAATGAAGGAAGCACTCAGCATATAAACCAAGGATAAGCAAAAAAATGGAGACTGCCCATGGCGCATAACAGCGCTGCAAATTGCATATCCGACCCAATGCACCGGGCCTGTATCCACCTCCTCTTTCGTTTTTGACAGACAGGAAAAAAGGTTATGGGAATCAACAAAATATTCGCAGTGATGATGCTTATGGTTACGGTCACATTTTCAGCGTCTACTGAGCCGGTTGTAAAACAGATTACCGTTGGACCGTTACATCATTTCTTCGGTTATATCGGCCACGTGGGCAACACGCCCTGGAACGCCAGCGGCAGGTACATGGTATTGTTGCGCACTACCTTCCAGGATCGGATGCCGGAACCGGTAGACAAGGCGGATATTGTCTTGCTGGATACGCAGAATAATTATGCCATGGAAAAAATTGAGGTGAGCGGCGCTTGGAACCCGCAACAAGGCGCCATGCTGTACTGGAACCCGGAGAAACCTGAAACGCAGTTTTTCTTTAACGACCGCGACCCGGAAACGCAGCATGTGTTCTGTGTGCTTTATGACCTTGAAACACGAAGCCGTGTCCGGGAATATCGCTTCGAAGATACGCCCATTGGCAACAGCGGCGTGGCGCAACAGGGCGGCTATTTTTTGGGCTTGAATTATGGACGCTTGGACAAACTGCGCAAGGTGACAGGTTATGGTGGTGCTTACGACTGGACCGATGGTGTACTGGCGCCGGAAAACGACGGGGTGTTCAAGGTAAATATCAATACCGGTGAAAAAACGCTGCTGGTGTCCTTCGCCACGATGGCAGACCTCCTTCGCGATGACCTGCCTCACATTGATACGGCAGGTCTATTCATCAACCACACACTCTGGTCGCGCAGTGATGAACGCATCCTGATCTATGTGCGCGGCAACTGGAAACCCAGACCAAAAGGCACTATCCGTGTCAATGAATTTCTTTCATTACATGCCGACGGTTCGCACCTGGTCCGGCATGAAACCTTCCCGGGCGGCCATCCTGAATGGGGCCCGAATAACACTCTCATCGGCGCTTTGGACCGAAGGCAGATTGTTTATGATGTGGATTCGAAAAAGGTTGTGCGTACCTTGGGCGACCGTGACATATTCCCCAATCCCGAAGGAGATATTGCATTGTCTCCAGACGGGAACTGGCTGGTAAACGGCTATGGCCAAAAGCGTGACACGACTTACGTGCTATACAACATGGAGGACGGTTCCCATTTTACTACACCTACAGTGAGTCGCGGCCTTTATCAGAGCGGTGATGTCCGCCTTGACCCAGCACCATGTTGGCGGCGCGATTCGAAAGCCATTGCTGTTCCTGCACTGGCTGAAGACAACACTCGCCAGACTTTTATTATTGAGTTCGAGTAATTGCATTGAGGAAACAGCCATTCATAATTTTTGCAACATAACCACAACAGGTTGTGTCCACGATCCATTTACAGGCATAATGTTGTGCATTATTGGATGATAATGGATAGGAAAGGCATTTGCTTAATCGTGTAGTGGAGAATTTATGACCGTGTTTCACCGCTTATTTTGGGGCATACTGTTTTCTTTGAGTGTCTTCGGCGCATACCATGCTGATGTACAAGCAGAAGCCGAGACACCTGTCAGTTTCATTTGTGTTGAACCTGTATCCGGTATAGTGCTGATGGAAGAACATGCCGACCTACAGCGTCCGCCAGCCAGCATGTTGAAAATGATGCTTTTTCTGCTGGTCGAGGAAGGTATACAGGCAGGCAACTGGAATTACGACCGGCAAATCCAGGTCTCTGCGCGCGCTCAGGGCATGGGAGGCACACAGGTCTACCTTGCTCAAGGCGAATCATGGCCGCTGAAAACATTGGTGGAATCTATGGCGGTAGCCTCGGCGAACGACGCCTCCGTGGCAGTAGCGGAAGGGTTGTGGGGTAGCGTGGAGGAATGCCTGAAAGTCATGAACAAGCGCGCTGCCGAACTGGGCATGACCAAGACCACCTTTTACAGTGTAAATGGTCTTCCCCCTGATGACGGCAAAACCTTTGACCAGACTTCCGCAAGGGACATGGCCACCTTGGGCTGTGAACTGTTGAAACACCCCAATATACTTAAATTTACCAGTATGAAAGAATTTGCATTGCGGCCTGAAAACACCGCCAAAACAAATACAAACAAACTGTTGGAGACCATGCCTGGGTGCGACGGATTAAAGACGGGTTATATCCGTGCCGCCGGATTCTGCTTGACCGCTACCGCCAAGCGCGACGATATACGGCTGCTTGCCGTCGTCATGGGCAGCGATCGCACAGGCCGCTTCACCCATACACAAAAGATACTGGAAGATGGATTCAAACTGGTGCAGCGGGTTGCGCCAGTGAAGGCGGGCACCCGCATCGGAAAACCGGTTGCCGTGGTAAAGGGACTTGCACCAGAGGTCTCCCTGAAAGCGGATAACGACATTAACATGGTGGTTCGGAAATCCGATCTGGATAAACTCGTACTTGAAGTCACTGCCCCAACCGCACTTGAGGCGCCAGTTGCTGCAGAGAAAGAAGTGGGCCATGTTCGCGTGATGCTGGATGATAAAGTGTTTGGCAAAGTGGCGCTGGTGACGGCCCAGGCCGTGGAGCGCAAACTGCTCAGGCATCGGTTCCGGGAAATGATCGGGCTTGACCCGTGAAACGCCTCGCATGGCGCATTGTCCTGGCGACTACAGCGCTTGTGCTTGTATGCTGCACTATTGCCGCTTTTAACGCGGGGATACGCCACTGGCAGGGACGACAGGTTCGGGGACAACTTTCCTTCGATGCAAACCTCCAGAATCCGCTGACACTACAGGCAGGTTCGTTTCAGATTGTCTGGAGTCCTGACCAAGGGGGAACAATTTCGGTTCTTCATGCAGATCATCCCGGGGGCGCTGTGTGGGAGACCATTACGGATTGCGCTTTTGCTGGCGCGGCGTTTGGCGATGAAACCATAACGGAACATCGGGGCATGTTTTCGTTTCGGGACAGAATCTGCAAACGCTATCCCCATCAACACATCACGCAGGTCAGACAGGAAGGTGCGGGGGTGGCGATAACCGGCTTTCTGGAAACAACACCCAGCAGCCGTGATGTGGCCTATACCTTCACGCTACAGGAACAAGCATCCGGCCGTCTTGGGTTCACTCTTGAGGTGGATGAAACAACAGCAAACCGCACCTATTTAACCTACAGATCCACGCATGATGAAGACTTCTTTGGATTCGGCGCGCAGTTTACCCACTTCAATCTCAAGGGCAGGCGTGTCCCCATTTTCGTCATGGAACAGGGAATCGGACGCGGACGGCAGCCGCTCACATTTCTGGTGGACCTCGTGGCGAAGGCTGGCGGCGCGTGGCACACCTCCTACATTTCCGTTCCCCACTACATCACCAGTGCCATGTGTTCACTGTTTCTTGAAACCCATGCCTATGCGGTGTTCGATATGCGCAAGCCCGACAGCGTACAGGTATCCCTCTTTTCTTCCACCATGAAAGGGAGCATCCTCGCCGGGGATTCTCCGGCAACACTGATTTCACGATATACCAAGGCCACCGGCCGGATGCGCCCACTGCCCGACTGGATTCTGGAAGGCGCGGTCATCGGTGTGCAGGGTGGCACTGAAAAGGTGCGGCACGTATGGGAATCACTGCAGCAACACCAGACACCTGTTGCGGCATTCTGGCTGCAGGACTGGGTGGGGCAACGACGCACCGTGGTGGGGAAACAGTTATGGTGGAACTGGGAACTGGACCGCGACCATTACCCGCACTGGGAAGACTTGGTTGCAGACTGGAAGGCTGCCGACATCCGTGTGATGACCTATATCAACCCCTTTCTGATAGACCCTTCCGCGAAAGGGCAGTATGAACGGAATCTTTTTCAGGAAGCGGCAGACAAGGGATTCCTTGTGAAGAATACGGAGGGCAACCCATACCTCGTGAAGAACACTGATTTCAGCGCCGCAATGGTAGACCTTGCACAACCGGCGGCACGCGACTGGATGAAGGCTGTTATTGCCGACCAGGTTATCGGTGTTGGCGCATCCGGCTGGATGGCGGACTTTGGCGAGGCGTTGCCCTACGATGCCGTGTTGAATGGCAACATCCCCGGCAACGCCTATCATAACCAGTATCCCGAAGCATGGGCACAGCTTAACCGGGAGGTTATCGAAGAAACCGGAACCGGCGATGACTTTGTCTTTTTTATGCGATCCGGCTACAGAGAAAGCCCCCGTTACAGCACGCTGTTCTGGTTGGGCGACCAGATGGTAACGTGGGATCGCCATGACGGCATGAAGTCTGCCGTGACCGGACTGCTGAGCAGCGGCCTGTCCGGATTTGTCTTTAATCACAGCGACATTGGTGGGTATACAGCGATAAACCTGCCCGTGTTTCCCTATGTGCGGGACAAAGAACTGTTGTTGCGGTGGATGGAGTTGAACGCCTTTTCCGTGATATTCCGCACCCACGAAGGCATTGCGCCGGAGGCCAACCACCAGTTTTATTCCGATGAGGAAAGCCTGGCGCACTTCAGCCGCTGCGCACGCATCTATGCAGCCTGGGCGCCCTATCGCAAACAACTGGTGGAGGAATCTGTCGACACAGGTCTGCCTGTGATGCGCCACCCGTTTTTGCATTACCCCCGTGACAAGAAAATACGTGCCATGAATTACGAACAATTTCTGGTGGGGGATGCCTTTATGGTTGTTCCCGTTCTTGACGAAGACAGCAACAGCGTTCATTGCTATCTTCCCGAGGGTCAGTGGGTTCACCTATGGTCCAAAAAAGAGTATCATGTTGGGCGGGAAGGCCTTGAAATGCGAGTGGATGCGCCACTCGGTAAACCTGCGGTATTTTGTAAACCTGAAACAGCGGCAACGGCCTCGTTCCTGGAAAACCTCAGGAAGCTTGGCGTGTTTGAAAACAACACAGGACTTGCACCCACACAAAAATGACTGTCACATATTCTGGAACATCTGGTATAATAGGAAGAACTGGTGTGTTGCCAGTAATTTTGTATGGAATCTGTTGCGCTTGATGAGCGTTATATGAGAACTTGTTGTTTGCACGTTTGTTCAAGCATATTAACCAAAATGGAGGAACGGATGATGAAGATAGCAACATTAAGAACGCTGGCGATGGGACTTGTGGTTGCTGTCGCGGCAGTTGCCGTGACAGGATGCGGCATTCCTGTGAAACTCTCCGAAAGCGTGGATTTGGTAAAAGACATCGAAGTGCCGGCAATGCCTCAAAGCATTGATGAAATCGAAGATATTCCGGAAGAATTTCAGCAGTATGTGGACAGTGTTGAGTGGGAAACGGAAGCACAGGCGCTTCTTGAAGAACTGCAAAACGAAGAGTTCAGTTTTCAGCGGGAGGAGGAATTCTGTGACTTGCCCGACCTTCAGAAAATAAAAGAGGAGGCGCAAAAGCGTCTCCCCGAATTTCTGGCTAAGCGCATTGAGGTACGCGAAGTCATTGTAGAATCCATCCGATTTGTGGCGGATACCGGTGATTTTGGATCCATTCTGGAACTCACTAATGTGTTGACTGTTGATGGCGGACAATATACCTTCTCTATTGCCGGTGATGAAGGCGCATCTCCAGTACTCACATTAACGCCTGATCCTCCCCTCGACCTAGCGGATCTCATTAACGATCCGGATTTTGACGGGTGCATAACGAATAACCTGAGCATCACAGGAACCCTCCCCGAAACAGAAATCCTGTTCAAGGCAGTTCTGGACCTTGATATTACCTTGTATTTGCGCATTCTGTAGAAGTTGTTATGCCCTTCGCCGGGCATGTCTCAACGGGATGTGCCCGGTGTGTTTGTGTTGCATGAGGCGAGGGGCGATGTGTCTGTTACATAATTTGGTTCCAAGTCCCCTCAGCGTATATACTTAATGCGGTCTGGTATTGTATCGGCAGTAATGAAGTGGAAAGGTTGGGTTTGTATTGACCTCAACTGCAAGTAGACAGTATATCGTCTAAGAGTGAAGGAACGGTCTATGCATGGTGTATCCTTGAAAACTGTACTGGTGAGCGGTGTTATGATGGCGGCTTTAATGCTGACAGGTTGCGGCCTTCAGGTGCGAAGCGTCACACTACTCGAAAATGTCGAAGTGCCAACCCTGGCAGCATTGGGTGAAGATGCGGACCCAGGCTGGGTGGAGTATCTCGAAGGGCAGGACTACGAAATCACAGAGGAGTTCTGTGACCTGAATCAGGTGCAGGAAGAACTGACTAATTTGCTTCCGGCCTTCATTGCCAACCGAATTGCGGTGCGATCGGTTAGGGTAGTCGCCCTTGAGTTTGAAGCACAGGAAGGCAATTTTAATTCTATCAATGAATTGGATACCGTGCTGACGGTTGATGAAGAATACTACAGTTTTTACACTGGCGTCCGACCGGAAGGACTGGGCAACAGTGTCAAACTGAGGCCAAAACCAGGCCTGAACCTTGCAGACGCCATTAATGACAATGAATGCGTGAAGACCTATGTCCGAATTAGCGGCAAGTTGCCCGAGGAAGCATTGAGATTCAACGTAGTATTACGTTACCGACTCAGGTTGGGTTTCAGTCTCTTTTAACCTTCGTTAACTACAATTATTATGCACCTATCAGAAAGCAGGGATGGAACCAGAAATCTGGGAATTGTCTCTGCTTTCTGCTCTTTTTCGGCAGGATCATGACAACGCAAACCAACACAGCAGATTCCCCTTCCGCAGCAACCGCCAGCGCTGCGCCGTTGTTGCGCGTGGAAAATCTGTCTGTCGTGTTCCACACCGATGAAGGCGACGCCCGTGCCGTGGATGATGTTTCCTTTTCCTTACATCCCGGCGAAACGCTGGCGCTGGTCGGTGAGAGCGGGTGCGGCAAAAGTGTTACGGCGCTGTC